>NZ_JBFRER010000186.1:0-9528 GCF_052114405.1 Streptomyces sp. M-16
CACCCGGGGCGGTCCCGCCGCGGCGGCGGCGCAGGCGCGGGCCGCCGGGGGCTCGGCGCTCACGCAGATCCGGACCAGCCAGGCCGTCTGCGGGACCAGCCCGGCGGCGGCGTAGCCGAGGGAGTCCAGGGCGCGGTCGCCGGGCCGGATGCCGACGGCCACGAAGGCGGCGTAGACGACGAGCGGGGCGATCCAGCGCTGCGAGCGCAGCAGCAGCGCGGCCTGGTAACGCAGCAGGGCGGTCATCGCAGTTCCTCCACGGCGCGGATGTGCCAGGGCGGCCGGGCCGTGAGCAGCTCGCGCAGTACGGCGTCGGAACGGTCGGCGTCCACCGTCAGCAGGACCCCGCCACCGGGGGCGGGCGTGGCGGCGAAGCCGGGCGGCGGGGCGGCGCCGGGCGGGCCGGCCGCGTGGATGCGGACGGACGGCCGACGCGCCGCCCCGACCGGGACGGGGACCAGGGCGGCGGCCTCGATCCGGTGGTGGGCGTCCGGCCGGCCAGCGAGGCGCGCCGGGTCGTGGTCGACGAAGACCACCGTGCCTCCGGCCGCGGTGCGTTCGGTGACGGCCCGGTCCAGCTCGGCGCGGGCCGGGGCGTCCAGCCCGGTCCACGCCTCGTCGAGGACGAGCAGCCCCGGCTCGGCGAGCAGCGCCTGGGCGACGGCCACCTTCTGGCTGGTCCCCTTCGACAGTTCGGACAGCGGGGTGCGGGCGTACGCGGCGGCGCCGAACCGCTCCAGTCCCGCGGCCGCCCGGCGGGCCGCCTCCGCGCCCGTCAGGCCGTGCACCCGGCCCAGGTGGGTCAGGTAGGAACCGGCCGTCAGGGGCAGGGCCGCCGGGAAGCGTTCGGGAACGTAGGCGGTCCGGTGCGGGCGGCCCGCGACGCGGCCCTCCGTGGGGGTGTCGACGCCGGCGAGGATCCGCAGCAGGGTGGACTTGCCGCCGCCGTTGCYGCCCTCGATCCGGACCAGGGACCCGGGCGGGAGCTCCAGGTCGACCCCGCGCAGCACCCAGGGCCGCCGCCGTCCGTAGCGGCGGCCGACTCCGGTGAGTTTCAGTGACCCGCCGCCGATTCGGTGACCTCGCTCGGCCGCACGATGACGAAGCCCTCGCCGCTCAGCTTGAGCTGGACGGCCTCGCCGGAGCCGCCGCGGATCATCGAGCCGACCGACTGGGAGCGGTGCAGCCCGGTGTCCAGCGCGGCGCTCCAGCCGACGACCGCGTCCGTGTCCACGTACACCGGTGCCTGCGGGGTCACCGGGATGATGATCGGGTGGCCGTCGCAGACGACGGCGAGCTTGCCGGTGCCGGTGAAGAGGCTGTTGAAGAGGCCGCCGCCGGTCATCCCGGCGCCCTTGACCATCTTTATCTCGTAGGACAGCGTCGGGTCGAAGCACAGGACGTTGCGCCCGTTGATGGTGAAGGCGTCGCCCGGCTCGAAGTCGATGATGAAGCAGTTGCCCGCCTCGTGGGCGAACCAGGCCTCGCCCTGCCCGCGTACGGACATCAGCGCGAGCCCCTCGCCGGTGACGGCGCGCTTGAGCATGCCGCCTATGCCCTGGCCCTTGCGCTCGAACCGGAGGTCGCCCCGGAAGGCGACCATCGAGCCCTGACGGGCCAGCATCTCGCCGTTGACGGCGTACTTGACGGACTTGGCGTTCTGAAGGCTCATGCCCGGTGCGGTGGCCGGTCGGGCCAGGTTCTCGGACGCGAAAAGATCACTCTGCATGACCCCGATCCTCGCCCGGGGCACGTACCCGGGACATCCTCCTCAAGGCGGAGGCTGGCATCCTTGGGCGGATGAGCACGCAGGACGCACCCAAGACCTCAGACGTACCCGCCGTCGGCGCGGACAGCCCGTTCCGGCAGGAGCACGCGGCACGCGACGGGGCGCCGCAGTTCGTCCTGCCGCTGGTCGTGCGGATCGAGAAGGCGGACCCGCCGGCCCGGACCGACGCGCTGGAGACGGCGGCCCGCGCGGTCCTCGTGCTGCTGACGGACGAACGGGCGCACGGCGAGGGCGAGTGGGCCGAGGCCGTGCGCGACTGGCAGGACGCCCGGATCCGCAAGGTGGTGCGCAGGGCGCGCGGCGCGGAGTGGCGCAAGGCGGGGACCCTCCCGGGCGTCACGGTGCACGGCGAGCGGGCCGAGGTCCGGGTCTTCCCGCCGGTGCCGCTCGACGGGTGGCCCAAGGAGCTGGCCAAGCTGCAGGTTTCGGGCACCGACCTGGACGACCCCGCTCCGGCGGCACCCGCCGCGGCGGAGCTGCCCGTGCTGTGGCTGAACCCGGACCTCGACATGTCGGCCGGCAAGGCGATGGCCCAGGCCGGGCACGCGGCGCAGCTGGCCTGGTGGGAACTGACGCCGGCCGAGCGGGACGCGTGGCGGGAGTCCGGTTTCCGGCTGGCCGTGCGCACGGCCGCGCGCGAGCGGTGGGCCGCGCTCAGCGGGAGCGGGCTGCCGGTGGTGCGCGACGCCGGGTTCACCGAGATCGCCCCCGGCTCCTGCACCGTGGTCTCGGACCACCCGGCGCTGCGGGCCCGGCTCTGAGCCGGGAACCTCAAATGTTGCTCTGAACGTCCCCTCCTCACGGTTGGCCCCGCGCCGTCGGGGCCATCACACGGTCATACGGACCGCGAGCACGGATGCGGGCCGGTGAGTACCGGCGGGGGCCGGCGAAGGGGGGGCGGGGGAACCATGAAGCCCATGGCACGCCTGGGGGTGGGCATCGGCTGGCGGCCGGAGATCGCGGAGGCCGTGGAGCGGCTCGGACACCTCGACTGGGTCGAGGTCGTCGCCGAGAACGTCTGCCCCGGTCACCTGCCCGCGTCGCTGCTGCGGCTGCGCGAGCGCGGGGTGCGGATCGTCCCGCACGGGGTCTCGCTGGGCCTCGGCGGCGCCGACCGCCCCGACCCGGCGAAGCTGGCCGCGCTCGGGGAGCGGGCGGTGGCCCTGGGGGCGCCCCTGGTCACCGAGCACATCGCCTTCGTACGCACCTCCTCCCCCGTGCTGGAGGCCGGACACCTGCTGCCGGTGCCGCGCACCCGGGACGCACTGGACGTGCTGTGCGAGAACGTCCGGATCGCGCAGGACGCGCTGCCGGTGCCGCTGGCACTGGAGAACATCGCCGCGCTCGTCTCCTGGCCCGGGGAGGAGCTGACGGAGGCACGGTTCCTGACGGAGCTGGTGGAACGGACCGGCGTACGGCTGCTCATCGACGTGGCCAACCTGCACACGAACCGGGTGAACCGGGGTGAGGACCCGGCGGGGGTGCTGGACGGGATCCCGCTGGAGGCCCTCGCGTACGTGCACGTGGCCGGGGGCGTGGAGCGGGACGGCGTGTGGCACGACACCCACGCGCACCCGGTGCCGCCGGTGGTGCTCGACGTACTGGCGGCGCTGCGGGAGCGGGTGGACCCGCCGGGGGTCCTGCTGGAGCGGGACGACGACTTCCCGGCGGAGGCGGAACTGGCCGCCGAACTGGTCCGGATCCGCGAGGTGGTGACGGCCACGACGGGCACGGGGCCGGGCACGGCGGCCGCGGGAGTCCGGCCCGGCGCCGGGGACACGCCCGACGCGGAGGGCCCCGGGAGTGCGCCGGATGCCGACGGCGGTGGCGCGGATCCCGGTGTGCGGGACACGCCGGCCCTCGACGCCGCCCGTACCCGCGTGGGGCTCGGGCAGGCGGCCCTGCTGTCGGCGCTGGTCGCCGGTACCCCG
Organism: Streptomyces sp. M-16; assembly: GCF_052114405.1. Taxonomy (NCBI): domain Bacteria; kingdom Bacillati; phylum Actinomycetota; class Actinomycetes; order Kitasatosporales; family Streptomycetaceae; genus Streptomyces; species Streptomyces sp. M-16. Next base: position 3,721 of record NZ_JBFRER010000186.1, read on the forward strand.
GTGCCCGAGGGCTTCGACCGGCAGCGGATCCGGGTCCAGGCACGGGCCCTGACCGCCAAGCGGGCCTCGGTCGTCGCGAAGGTCGCGCCCGAGCTGCCGGAGATGCTGGGCGGGCCCGACGCCTACCGCACGGCCTTCCTCGGCTACGCCCGCAACCGGCCCATGACGTCCGGGTACCGCCGTGACGCCCTGGACTTCGCCGAACACCTGCTGATCCAGGACCTGCCCGCCGACCCGGCCGCCCGCCGCCGGCTCACCGCCTGGTGGCGGGACCGGTCCGGGGCGCGGCCGCCGGGCCGGATCGTGCGCTGGGCCCGCGCCCTGACGGGGAGAGCCGCGTGAACGTCGTCGCCATCGCCGTCTGGGCCGCAGTCCTCGGCTCCAGCGCGCTGCTGCTGCGCGCCCTGTTCCGGGCGAGGCCCCGGGTGCCCGGGACCTCGCCCACCCTGCACGACCTGTCGGAGGCGGCTTTCCTGGCGGGCGGTCCCGGCGCCGTCGTCGACGCCGCGCTCGTCTCGCTGCTGGGCGACGGCCGGCTGGCGGGCGGCGGCCCCGGCATCGTCCAGGCACGGCCCGGGGCGCCGGCCACGGACCCCGCCGAGCGCGCCGTGCTGCTGGCGCTGCGACAGGCACCGTCGGGGTGGCTGTACCAGGTGCGCTACGCCGCCATGCTCGACCCCGCCGTCCAGGAGACCGGGGACGGGCTGGCGGCCCGCGGGCTGATCGCCCCGCCCGGCACGGGGCGCGGGCTGCGGCGGTGGGGGCTGGTCCAGGCCCTGGTGTGCGGGATGCTGGTGCCGGTGTCGCTGCCGCTGACCTTCGTGGCGTGGGCCCTGGATCCGGCCCCCCAGGTGCCGTTCATCGTCAAGGTGCTGCCCGCGCTGCTGGCCGGGATCGCCGTCGGCGCCGTGTGCGCGAAGCGGGCCGGGCGGCGGATCACCCCGGCGGGCCGGGCGGCGCTGGCCGGGATGCGGGCGCGGTACGCGGGCGACCCGGCCGATCACGTGCAGACGGCCCTGTTCGGGCTGCGCGGCCTGCGGGATCCGGACCTGCGGCGGCAGCTGCTGCCCGCCGCCCGGAGCACGCGGCTGGCCGCGGCCCAGTCGCGGGCCCGTACGCGCTCGGGGTCGTCGTACGGCTCGCGCACTTCGTCGTCCAGCTCGTCCACCTCGTCCGCCGACCTCCTCCCGGTGCTCTGGTGCGCCGCGAGCGACGGCGGCTCCTCCACCGGTTCGGGCGGCTGCGGTTCTTCGAGCAGCGGTTGCGGGGGGTCCTCCGGATCCGGCTGCGGGGGTGGCGGTTCGAGCTGTGGCAGCGGCGGTTCGAGCTGTTCCGGCAGCGGCTCCAGCTGTGGCGGGAGCAGTTCGAGCTGCGGCGGCAGCAGCTCAAGCTGTTCCAGCAGCAGCTCCAGCTGCGGCAGCAGTTCCTGATCCCGCGTACGGCAACCGGGGGTAGCGGCGGCGACACCCGGGCGCGGGCCTGTACAGCGGTACGGACTTGACATCTCATCGGATCGGACGATGAGACGAAGGGGGCGCGATGCGGACGAGGCGTGCACACCGTTACGGAGCCGCCGCGGCGCTCCTCTCCCTCGCCCTGTGTCTCCCGGCCCCCGCCGCGACCGCCGCCCCCCGGGACGCCCGCACCGCCGCCGAGGACGCCGGGGCCGAACTGGCCGCCCGCCGGGCCGGCGCCGCCCGGCTCGGCTTCGGTCCCTGCCCCGCCGTCGAGGAACTGCCCGGGGCCGTGCGCTGCGCGGCGTTGCGGGTCCCGCTGGACTACGCCCGCCCGGGGGGCCCGCAGATCTCCCTCACCGTCAGCCGGATCCCGGCCACCGGCCGCGGGGACGCCGTCCGGCAGGGCTCGCTCGTGTACAACCCGGGCGGCCCCGGGGCGTCGGGGACCTACTTCCCGGTGCTCGGGGGCCGGCCCGCGTGGAGCCGGATCGCGGCCGCCTACGACCTCGTCGGCTACGCCCCGCGCGGAGTGGGCGGTTCGGCACCGCTGTCCTGCCAGGACCCGGACGAACGGCCGCACGGCCCCTCCCAGGTCCCGGCCGTGCCCTCACCGGCCTACAAGCGGGAGCGGCTCGCCGCCTCACGGGCCTACGCGCGGGGCTGCGCCCGGCACGCCGGCGCCGCGCTCGCGCACTACACGACCCTGAACAACGTCCGTGACCTGTACGTGCTGCGGGCCGCGCTCGGCGAGCGCCGGCTGACCTTCGTGGGGGCCTCGTACGGGACCTACCTGGGGGCCGTGTACGCGACCCGGTACCCGGACCACGTGCGCCGCATGGTGTTCGACTCGGCCGTCGACCCCGATCCGCGCCGCGTCTGGTACCTCGACAACCTCGCCCAGGCGCCCGCCTTCGAGCGGCGCTGGGCCGACTTCCTGGCCTGGACCGCCCGGCACCACGCCGTGTACGGGCTCGGTACCACGCCCGGGGCGGTACGGGCGGCCTACGAGCGGGTCCGCGCGGCCGTGGCCCGGACTCCCGCGGGCGGGGTCGTGGGGACCGGCGAACTGCACGCCGCGTACCTCCAGACGGCGTACTACGACGACGTCTGGCCGGAGCGGGCCGCGGCCCTGGCGGCCTTCCTGCGCGGGGACGCGGAGCCGTTGACGCGTCAGGCCGCGCGCGATCCGCGGACGGCGGCGGAGGCGGAGAACGCGACAGCCGTGTACACCGCGGTGCTGTGCAACGACGCCCCGTGGCCCGCCGACTGGGAGACCTGGGACCGCGACAACACCGAACTGGCCCGCCGCGCGCCCTTCGAGACCTGGGCCAACGCCTTCCTGAACCTGCCGTGCGCCTCCTGGCCGGTGGCCGGGCGGCAACGGCCCGCCGACGTCGGGGCGGGTCCGGGGCGGCTGCCCCCCACGCTGATCGTGGCGGCGGAACGGGACGGGGCGACCCCGTACCCGGGTGCGCTGGAGCTGCAACGGCGGCTCGGCGGCGGGGCCTCGCTGGTCACGGAGGAGGGAGCGGGCACCCACGGGGTGGCCGGCGGACGCAACGGCTGCGTGGACCGGCGGGTGGAGCGGTACCTGCTCACGGGCGCCACCCCGGGGTGGCGCGTCACGTGTGCGCCGCATCCGGAGCCCGCACCGGTGTCGCTGGACGACCGGGCAGCAAGCGCTCCCAGGGCGCTGCTGCCGCCAGTCGTCTGAACTTCCGGGCGGGGTCTCCGGCTGCGTCGATTCGGGGGCAGGGCCTCCCGATCCCCGGAGGCCGCTCTTGTGTCACGAGCGGTCCCCCGGTCCTTCCCCCCAGGGGAGGTCTAGGCGAGTCCGGCCACCAGATCGGCGACGGACTTGCGGCGCCCGGTGTAGAAGGGCACCTCTTCACGGACGTGCATCCGGGCCTCGGAGGCACGCAGGTGGCGCATGAGGTCGACGATGCGGTAGAGCTCGTCCGCCTCGAAGGCCAGCAGCCATTCGTAGTCGCCCAGAGAGAACGAGGCGACGGTGTTGGCCCGCACGTCCGGGTAACCGCGGGCCATCTTGCCGTGGTCGGCGAGCATGCGGCGGCGGTCCTCGTCGGGCAGCAGGTACCAGTCGTACGAGCGCACGAAGGGGTAGACGCTGACGTAGTCGCGGGCGACCTCGTCGGCCAGGAAGGCCGGGATGTGGGACTTGTTGAACTCGGCCGGGCGGTGCAGGGCCATGTTCGACCACACCGGCTCCAGGGCGCGGCCCAGCCTGGTGCGGCGGAAGAGGTTGTACGCGGTCTGCAGCTCGTCCGCGGTCTCCGCGTGCCACCAGACCATGACGTCGGCGTCGGCGCGCAGGCCGGAGACGTCGTAGGTGCCGCGGACGGTGATGTCCTTGGCGGCCAGCTGGTCGAAGAGCTCCTGGACCTCGTCGGCGAAGCCGGTACGGTCCTCCGGAAGGACGTCCTTCAGCTTGAAGACGGACCACAGGGTGTAACGGATGACCTCGTTGAGGTCCTTCGCCTTCTTCCCCGCGTTGGGGATCTTCTCTGGTGCAGTCATGTGTCCATTGTCCCGTGTGCTGATCAGTGGTCCGTGCCAGGGGTGGCCATCGCGGCCATCCCGGCCGTCACCGCGTCGGCGGCCTTCCCGGCGCTCGCGACGCAGGCCGGGATCCCGACCCCGTCGTAGACGGCTCCGCAGACGGCGAGGCCCGGCAGCTCGGCCACGGCGGCCCGGATCCGGGCGACCCGGGCGAGGTGGCCCACGGGGTACTGCGGCAGTCCGCCGTCCCAGCGGGTGACGGTGGAGGCCACCGGCCGGGCCGCGAGGCCGACGGCTTCGCCGAGGTCGGTGAGGGAGAGGCCGACCAGCTCGGCGTCCTCGCGCCCGAGGTCGCCCTCGTCGCCGTGCCGGCCCACGGAGGTCCGCAGGAGGAACAGGTCCGGATCGGCCCCGGCCCAGGCCCACTTGTTGCTGGAGAAGGTGGAGGCCTTGATCGTCCGGCCGTCGACGGGCGGTACGAGGAACCCGCTGGCGCCGCCCCCGGCGATCGAGGCGGGCAGGTCGGAGCGCCGGAAGGCCATCGTGACCAGGGCCATGGAGGCGTACTCGACCTCGTGCAGCGCGGCGGCCGCGGTCGGGGCGAGCGCGCCGAGCAGCCGGGCGGCGGGCCCGGCCGGAACGGCGAGGACCACCCCGTCGGCATCGAGGACCTCGTCGGCGGTCGTGATCCGCCAGCCGCCGGGCGTCCGGCCGATGGCGCTCACCGCGGCGCCCGTCAGGATCCGCGCCCCGGCGGCCCGGCAGGCGCCGGCGACGGCGATCGGCAGCCGGCCGATGCCGCCGGAGATCCCGGCGAAGAAGGCGCCGGTGGCCGCCGCGCCGATGACGGTGGTCCGCTCCGCGGCCGTCGCCTGGACCGCGCGGACGCTCCCGGTCAGCGTGGGGTGGGTACGCACGGCCTCGTAGAGGGCGGGGACGGCGGCGCGCATCGAGATGCGGTAGGCGTCGCCGGCGTAGACCCCGCCGAGCAGCGGTTCGACCAGCCGGTCCACGACCTCGCGGCCCATCCGGGCGGCGACGTACTCGCCGACGGCCACGTCGTCGCCGACCTCCGTGGGCGGGAGGCCGGTGTCGGCGGCGATGCGGGCGAGGCCCTCGGCGGACAGGACTCCGGAGGCGGCCAGCGGGGCCGTGTCGCCGGGCACGCCCATGACGTGGCCGCGCGGCATCGGGCGCAGCGCGCCCCGGGTCCACAGCTGGGCGGTCGCGGTGGCGGGCGGCTGGAGCGCGTCGCCGAGCCCCACGGCCCGGGCCAGGTCCACGGCTTCGGGGCGGCGGGCGAGGACGGACTCGGCGCCGAGGTCGACGGGGACCCCGGCGAGCTCGCCCGCGTACAGCTTGCCGCCGAGGCGCGGACCGGCCTCCAGGAGGGTGACGCGGACGCCGTCGGCGAGCAGCCGGTGGGCGGCCGCGAGACCGGCGATGCCGCCGCCGATGACGACGACGTGGCGGGTGGGGGCCCGCCGGTCCGTACGCATGTCCGCTTCGTGCATGGACACATGGTCTCAGACCCCCCGGCGAGGCCGGAACGTGACCGCATCGGGACCGCTCCGGAACCGTGCGTACGAAACCCGCGGCGCCACCCTGAACGTCGAAGCGGCGACATCAGCCGATCCCCGGGGGGTACTGACGATGCGCTCGACCCACAGGTTCGACACCGGACGCCGTACGGCGGCGGCGCTGGCCGCGCTGTCGCTGGCCGGGGTCCTCGCGCTCACCGGCTGCGGCGCCGCCGGCTCCGGCGGCTCCTCGGACAAGGCGGCCGTGGCCCCGGCGGCCCGGGGCGAGGGCGCGCCGGGCGGCGGGGCGG
>NZ_JBFRER010000187.1:0-10051 GCF_052114405.1 Streptomyces sp. M-16
AGTCCAGTGCGCACCCCGTCCTCACCATCGGGATCCAGGAGGCCGCCGAGGCCGCCGGTGTCGACGTCCTGGCGACCGGTTCCCTGCGCCGTGACGAAGGCGGACTCCAGCGCTTCCTGACGTGTGCCGCCGAGCTCTTCGTGCGCGGCACCGACATCGACTGGGCGCAGCTCTTCGAGGGCACCGGCGCCCGCCGCGTCGACCTGCCCACCTACGCCTTCCAGCACACCCACTACTGGGCCCCCACCTCCCCCGCCGGAGTCGGCGACGCCGCGGCCGCGCGGTTCGGCATGGAGTGGGAGACCCACCCTCTGCTGGGCGGAGCCCTGCCCCTCGCCGAGACGGGAGAGGTGCTGTTCACCGGGCGGATCTCGCTCGTCGACCACCCGTGGATCGCCGATCACGCCGTCTCCGGCCGGACCCTGCTGCCCGGCACCGCCTTCGTCGAGCTCGTCCTGCACGCCGCCGCCGCGACCGGCAGCGCCGGCCTGGAGGAACTCGGCCTTGAGGCACCGCTCGTGCTCCCCGGACGCGGAGCCGTCCAGGTCCAGGTACGGGTGGGGGCCGCCGACGGGAGCGGACGCCGCACGGTGAACCTGCACTCCCGCACCGAGGCCGACGGCGCCCCCTGGACCCGTCACGCCTCCGGCGTCCTCGCCCCTGCCCCGGCCGCGCCGCGGGTCCCGGCGGCGGCCGACTGGGCGGGCGCCGACGGGGCGGCCTGGCCGCCGCCCGGAACCGAACCCGTCGAACCGGACGAGGTCTACGCCCGCTTCGCCGACCTCGGCTACGAGTACGGCGACGTCTTCGCCGGGATCACCGCCGCCTGGCGCCGCCCCGGAGAGGTCTTCGCCGAGATCCGCCTCCCCGCCTCCGCGCGGAGCACCGCCGGGCTCTACGGGGTCCACCCGGCGCTCCTCGACGCGGCGCTCCAGCCGTGGCTCGCGGGCGGACTCCTCGACGTGCCCGACGACGCGGTGCTGCTGCCGTTCGCCTGGCAGGGGGCCACCCTGCACGCGACCGGGGCCGACGCCCTGCGGGTCCGTCTCGCCCGCACGGCGGACGGCGCCGTCTCACTGGAGGCCGTAGACCCGGCCGGGGCGCCCGTCCTGACCCTCGACGCGCTCGTCATGCGGCCCGTGCCGCGCGAACGCCTCGCCGCGCTCCTCGGGGCGGCCGACGACGGGCTGCCGCTCTACCGGATCGCCTGGCAGGGCCCCGCGCCCGCCGCGCACCCCGTGCCGACCGAGGCCGGACGGCGGAACTCGGTACACCGGCTGGCCGTGGCCGGCACCGACGGCACCGGCCTCGGATCCGGGGCGGCCGGCGTACCCGTCGACGTCCATCCGGACCTGGCCGCGCTGTTCGCCGCCGTCGAGGCGGGCGCCCCCGTGCCCGACGCCGTCGTCGTGTCCTTCCCGGATTCGGATCCGGCCCCGGACTCGGACCCGGACACGGAGCCGACGCCCGGCCGGGCCCCGGCCCCGGAGGCCGTACACGAGACCACCGCGCGGTGCCTGGCCCTGCTGCGCGAATGGCTCGGCCACGACGAACGGCTCGGCGCGGCCCGGCTGGTCGTGCTGACCCGGCGGGCCGTGGCCACCCGGCCCGGGGAGGCGCTGCCCGGGCTGTCGGCCGCCGGGCTGTGGGGTCTCGTACGCTCCGCGCAGAGCGAGCACCCCGGCCGCTTCGTGCTCGCCGACACCGACGGCACCCCCGCCTCGGCGGCGGCCCTCGTCGAAGCCCTCGCCACCGGCGCACCGCAGTTCGGGCTCCGCGACGGCGAGCCGCTCACCCCCGTCCTCACCCCCGTCCTGGCGCGCCGTCCCGAGGACGACGCCCCCGGGACGCCCCCGGCCGGATTCGACCCGGAAGGGACCGTCCTGGTCACCGGCGGGACCGGCACGCTGGGACGGCTCCTCGCCCGGCACCTCGTCACCGCCCACGGAGTACGGGGCCTGCTGCTCGTCAGCCGCAGTGGACCCGCCGCCGACGGAGCCACCGAGCTGGAGCGGGAACTGACCGCGCTGGGGGCACGCGTCGAGATCGCCGCCTGCGACACGGGTCACCGCTCCGAACTGGAAGCACTGCTCTCGCGCGTCCCGGCGGCCCACCCGCTGACCGGCGTCGTGCACGCGGCGGGCGTCCTCGACGACGGGGCGCTCACCGCCCTCGACGCCGCCCGGCTGGCCACCGTACTGCGGCCCAAGGCCGACGCCGCACTGCACCTGCACGAGCTGACCGCCCACCTGCCGCTGTCGGCGTTCGTCCTGTTCTCCGGCGCCGCCGGCCTCCTCGGCCGCCCCGGACAGGCCAACTACGCCGCCGCGAACACCTTCGTCGACGCCCTCGCCCAGCACCGCAGGGCCGCCGGACTGCCCGCCGTCTCCCTCGCGTGGGGCCTGTGGGGGGAGGCCACCGGGATGACCGGGCACCTCTCCGACACCGACCTGCGGCGCATGCGGCGCTCCGGGCTCGCCCCCATGAGCAACGAACAGGGCCTCGCCCTCTTCGACCGGGCCCTCGCCGCCCCCGCCGCAGCCGCCGACGAGGCCCTCCTCGTCCCCCTGCGCCTGGACACGGCGGCCCTGCGCCGCGAGCAGGCCGCGCACGGACCCGACGCGGTGCCCGTCCTGCTCCGCGCCCTGGTCCCCCCGGCGGCGCCCGCGCCCCGCGCCGCCACGACGGCCACCCCCGTGGCCCCGGCGGCGGCAGCGGCCGGTGGGATCGCCCCGGGCGAGGAGACGGCACGGGCGCTCGCCCTGCGCCTGTCCGGGCTCGACCCGGCCGCCCGGCACCGGGAACTGCTCACCCTGGTACGGGGTGAGATCGCAGCGGTCCTCGGCTTCGCCGGCCCCGGCGCCGTCGAACCGGCCCGGCCGCTGCGCGAGACCGGCTTCGACTCGCTGACCGCCGTCGAGCTCCGCAACCGGCTCACCGCCGCGACCGGACTGCGCCTGTCGCCGACCCTCGTCTTCGACCACCCCACCGCACAGGCCGTCGCCGAACACCTCGGCGGGGAACTGCGCGCGACCGGGAACGGCAGCGCCGCCGCGGGCGAAGCGGCCCTCGCCGGGCTCGCCGCCCTGGAGGCCGCCCTCGCCGCCCTGGAGGCCGACGACATCGCCCACGAGACCGTCCACCGCCGGCTCACCCGGCTCGTCGCCTCGGTGGCCGCCGCCGCCGGGCCGCCCGCCGCACCGGCCCCCCTCGCGGCGGTCCCCGCCGCGGCCGCCGGGACCGGCCTGGATTCGGCCGACGACGAAGAACTTTTCGCCTTCATCGAGGAGCAGTTGTGACGGAGAGCGCCCCGCACCCCACGGTCGGAAGCGACGACAACTCGGCCAGGATCCGCGACTACCTCAAGCGGGTCACGGCCGAACTCGTCAGCACCCGCGAACAGTTGAGGGCCGTGGAGGAGAGCGCCCGGGAACCCGTCGCGATCGTCTCCATGAGCTGCCGCCTCCCCGGCGGCGTACGCACCCCCGAGGCGCTGTGGCAGCTCCTCGAATCCGGCACCGACGCGATCTCCGGCCTGCCCGCCGACCGCGGCTGGGACCTCGACGCGCTGTACGACCCGGACGGCGCCGCCCCCGGCACCAGCTACGCCCGCGAGGGCGGGTTCCTCCACGACTGCGCCGACTTCGACCCGGAGTTCTTCGGGATCTCGCCCCGCGAGGCCCTCGCCATGGACCCGCAGCAGCGGCTCCTGCTGGAAACCTCCTGGGAGGCGTTCGAACGCGCCGGGCTGCGCCGGGAAGACGTCCGCGACAGCCGTACGGGCGTCTACGCGGGCGTGATGTACGACGACTACGGCGCCCGCGTCCCCCACACCCCGGGCGTGGCCGTCCCCGAGGGCCTGGAGGGCTACCTCGTCAACGGCAGCGCGGGCAGCGTCGCCTCCGGCCGGGTCTCCTACACCTTCGGCCTGCGCGGACCGGCCGTCACCGTGGACACCGCCTGCTCCTCCTCGCTCGTCGCCCTGCACCTGGCCGCGCAGGCCCTGCGGGCCGGGGAGTGCGACCTCGCGCTCGCGGGCGGAGCCACCGTGCTGTCCACGCCGACGATGTTCATCGACTTCTCGCGCCAGCGGGGCCTGGYCGCCGACGGCCGCTGCAAGGCCTTCTCCGACGACGCCGACGGCACCGGCTTCGGCGAGGGCGTCGGCATGCTGCTGCTCCAGCGGCTCTCCGACGCCCGTCGCGACGGCCGCACCGTCCTGGCCGTACTGCGCGGCTCGGCCGTCAACCAGGACGGCGGCGGCGCCGGACTGACCGCCCCCAACGGCCCGGCCCAGCAGCGCGTCATCCGCGCCGCCCTGCGCCAGGCCGGCCTCACCGCCGACCAGGTCGACGCCGTCGAGGCCCACGGCACCGGCACCAGGCTCGGCGACCCGATCGAGGCCCAGGCCCTCCTCGCCACCTACGGCCGCGCCCGCCCCGCCGGAGAACCGCTGCTCCTCGGCTCCCTCAAGTCCAACATCGGCCACGCGCAGGCCGCCGCCGGGGTCGCGGGCGTCATCAAGACGGTGCTGGCCCTGGGGCACGGGGTCCTGCCCCGGACGCTGCACGCCGACACCCCGTCCAGTCGCGTCGACTGGACCGCCGGAGCCGTCACCCTGCTCACCGAGCGCACCCCCTGGCCGCGGCGGGGGGACGGGCCGCGCCGGGCCGGGGTCTCCGCCTTCGGGGCGAGCGGCACCAACGCCCACGTCATCCTGGAGTCCGCCGAGCAGCCGCAGGCCGCCGGGCAGCCGCAGGCCGCCGGGCAGCCGCAGAGCCCGATGACGGTGGGGCCGAACGCCGCGTCCGCCGGGTCTGCCGGGTTCGCCGGGTCCGCTGGGTCCACCCGGTCCGCCGATGACTCCGAGCAGCCGCGGCCCATCGCCTGGGCGCTCTCCGCCCGGACCCGGTCCGCCCTGCGCGACCAGGCCCGCCGCCTCGCCGACCACGTCGCCGCCCGGCCCGCGGACCGTACCGACCCCGCCGCCGTCGCCTCCGCGCTCGCCCACGGCCGCACCGCCTTCGCGCACCGCGCCGTCGTCCTCGGGGACGACCTCGACGCCCTGCTGCACGGCCTCGGCTCCCTCGCCGGGGACGACCACCCCGACACCGGGGCGACCGTCACCGGGGAGGCCGCCGAGGACCGCCGCACCGCGTTCCTCTTCACCGGCCAGGGCAGCCAGCGACCCGGTACCGGCCGCGAACTGTACGCCGCCGAACCGGTGTTCGCCGCCGCCCTCGACGAGGTCTGCGCCGCCTTCGACCCCCACCTGCCGCGCCCGCTGCGCACCGTGATGTTCGCCGGGCCCGGCTCACCCGACGCGGCCCTCCTCGACCGCACCCGGTACACGCAGCCCGCCCTGTTCGCCCTCGGAGCCGCCCTGTACGCGCTCGTCACCTCCCGGGGCCTGCGGCCCGACGCCCTCGCCGGGCACTCCGTCGGCGAACTCACCGCCGCCTACGTGGCCGGGGTCTTCTCGCTGCCCGACGCGGCCCGGCTCGTCGCGGCCCGCGGCCGGCTGATGGACGAACTGCCCGGGGGCGGTGCGATGGCCGCGCTCCAGGCCGGAGAGGAGGAAGTGCGCCCCCTGCTGGCCGGACGGGAGGACCGGATCGACCTCGCCGCCGTCAACGGGCCGGCCGCCGTCGTGGTCGCCGGGGACGAGCCCGACGTGGCGGAACTGGTCGAGCACTGGAAGAGCCGCGGTCGCGCCGCACGGCTCCTGACCGTCAGCCACGCCTTCCACTCGCCCCACATGGACGGCATGTTGACACAGTTCGAAGCGATCGCTCGCGGCGTCGAATTCCACCCGCCGAGGATTCCTGTCATGTCGAACCTGACCGGACGGCTCGCCACCGGCGACGCCCTGCGCACCGCGGACCACTGGGTCCGCCATGCGCGCCGTCCCGTACGGTTCCTCGACGGGATCCGCGCGCTGCGCGCCGAGGGCATCGACACCTTCGTCGAACTCGGCCCCGACGCCGTCCTCACGGCCATGACCCGCACCGTCCTCGACGACGAGGCGGAACAGCACGCCGGCACCGGATCCGGCACCACTTCCGGTACCGCCGCCTCCCCGGCGTCGGTCCCGGCCCCGGTCCCTGCTCCTGCTCCTGCCCCGGCCGCCTTCGCCGTGCTGCGCCGCGGCAAGCCCGAGGCCCGCACCTTCGCCCGTGCCATGGCCACCGCGTTCGTCCACGGCCTGCCCGTCGCCCCCGCCCCCGAGCCCGTTCCCGGTACCGGCCTCGCCGCCGAGCTGCCCACGTACGCGTTCCAGCGCACCCGGCACTGGCTCGCGGCCCCCGCCCCGGCGGCCCCGCTCGCCTCCGCCGGAGTCGACACCGCCGGACACCCCCTGCTCGCCGCCCACGTCGAACTGCCCGACGCGCAGGGCGCCGTGTGGACCGCGACCCTGTCCACCGCCGCCCAGCCCTGGCTCGCCGGCCACACCGTCGCCGGCCGTACCGTCGTCCCCGGCACCGCCCTCCTCGAACTCGCCCTCACGGCGGCCGCCGGCGACGCACTCGCGGAGCTCACCTTCGAGAACCCCCTCGTCCTGCCCGAAGACGCCGCCGTCCGCCTGCGCGTCCACCTCGGCCCCGCCGACGCCGACGCCACCCGGACCGTCCGCGTCGACTCCGCCCCCGCCGGCACCACCGACTGGACCCCGCACGCCACCGGCCGCACCGCGCCCCCCGACCCCACCGCCCCCGACCCCACCGCCCCCGACCCCACCGCCCCCGACGCGGCCGCCTTCGACGGCCTCACCGGCAGCTGGCCGCCCGTCGGCGCCGAACCCGTCGCCCTGGACGGCGAGTACGCCCGCTTCGCCGCCGCCGGCATCGGCTACGGCCCCGCCTTCCAGGGACTCCGGGCCGTCTGGCGGCGCGGCGAGGACGTCTTCGCGTACGCCGCCCTGCGCCCGGAGGAGAGCACCGACGCCACCGCGTACGGACTCCACCCGGCCCTCCTCGACGCCGCCCTGCACGCCGTCACCGCCGCCCGGCCCGACGCCCACGGGCTCGTCCCGTTCTCCTGGACCGGTACCGCCCTGCACACCCGCGGCGCCGACGCCCTGCGCGTACGGATCTCCCCGGCCGGCCCCGACGCCTACACCGTCAGCGCCACCGACCCCGAAGGCCGGCCCGTCCTCGGCGCCGCGTCCCTCGCGCTGCGCCGGGTCGCCACCGACCGGATCGCCGCCGCGGCCCCCGGCAGCACCCCGCTGCTCCAGCCGGCCTGGACCCCGCTCCCCGCCGGCCCGGCCGGCCCCGCCGCCCCCGCCTGGCACCTGCTCGGCACGGGCACCCCCGCCCTGGCCGACGCCCTGGCCGCCACCGGCACCCCCGTCCACCACCACCCCGCCGGCGACCTCGCCCGCGCCCTCGACTCCGTACCGGCCGGGGCGGCCCACGTCCTCGCCGACCTGCGCGGCGCCGACGGCCCGCAGGCCGTGGGCCGCGCCGTGCTCGCCCTCGCCCAGCGCTGGCTCGCCGACGAACGCCCCGAAGGGGCCCGACTCACCGTCCTCACCCACGGCGCCACCGACGCCGGCCCCGCGGGGTCCGTCACCGACCCCGCCGCCGCCGTCGCCTGGGGCCTGCTGCGCTCCGCGCAGACCGAACACCCCGGCCGGTTCGCCCTCGCCGACACCGACGAGGACCCGGCCTCCTACGCCGCACTGCCCGCCGCCCTCACCCGTACCGACCACCCCGGACAGCTCGCCGTCCGCTCCGGGACCGCCCACACCCCCGGCGTCGAACGCAACCGCGACGCCCGGCGCGAGCGGCCCTGGAACCCGGCCGGCACCGTCCTGATCACCGGCGGCACCGGTGGCCTCGGCTCCGCCGTGGCCCGCCACCTCGTCACCCGCCACGGCGTACGGCACCTGCTGCTGACCGGCCGTCGCGGCCCCGACGCCCCCGGCGCCGAAGCACTCGCCGCCGAACTGCGCGCCCTCGGCGCCGAGGTGACCCTCGCCGCCTGCGACGCCGCCGACCGCACCGCGCTGGCCGCACTCCTCGACGCCGTGCCGCCCGCGCACCCCCTCACCGCGGTGGTGCACACCGCGGGCGTCCTCGACGACGGCCTCCTCACCGCCCAGGACCCGGAGCGCCTCGCCGCCGTCCTGCGGCCCAAGGCCGACGCCGTCCACGCCCTCCACGACCTCACCGCCCACCTGCCGCTCGACGCGTTCGTGCTCTTCTCCTCCGCCGCCGGCCTGCTCGGCAGCGCAGGACAGTCCACCTACGCCGCCGCCAACGCCCACCTCGACGCCTTCGCCGCCTGGCGCCACGCCCAGGGACTGCCCGCCGTCTCCCTCGCCTGGGGCCCCTGGGCCGGCGACGGCATGGCCGGCGCCCTCGGCGGCGCCGACGCCGCCCGGCTGCGCCGCACCGGCCTCGCCGCGCTCCCGCAGGCCGAGGCCCTCGACCTCTTCGACGCCGCCCGCGCCACCGGCCGGCCCGTCCTGCTGCCGCTGCGCCTCGACCGGACCGCCGCCCGGGAGGCCGGGGACGCGCTCCCGCCCGTCCTCGGCTCCCTGCTCGGCCCGGACGAGCGACCTGCCGCCGCCCCCCGGCCCGACGCCCCCGGCCCCCGGCGGGAGACCCTCGCCGACCGGATCAAGGGCCTGTCCCGCGCCGAACGCCCGGCACTGCTCCTGGACCTCGTACGCACCGAGGTCGCGCGCGTCCTCGGATTCGCCGGCCCGTCCGACGTCGGCGCGCACCGCAGCTTCCGGGAAGCCGGCTTCGACTCGCTCACCGCCGTCGAACTGCGCAACCGGCTCAGCGCCGAGACCGGCCTGCGCCTGACACCGACCCTCGTCTTCGACCACCCGACGCCCCGGGCCCTCGCCGAACACCTCGACGCGGAACTGCCCGGCGCCGAAGCCTCCGTGCTCGCCCTGATCGGGCAGCTCGGCGCGGCGACCGCACAGGCAGACCTCGACCAGGACGCCCGCCGAACGGTCGCCGACCACCTGACCGCGCTGCTCGCCGAACTCGGCACCACGGTCACCGCCACGGAAACCGCCACCGCCACCACCGCGCCGGCCACCGCCGGGGCCCCGGCGGACCCGGGCCGGGGCAAGGTCACCGAACTGCTCCACTCCGCATCCGACGACGAACTGTTCCAGCTGCTCGACAGCGGCTTCCGCTCCATCTGAAGCCCTGCACCGACACCTCCAGGGGAGAGCCGTGTCCGCTCACGACACCAACCAGGACGCCACGGGCAACGAAACCAGGCTCCGTGAATACCTCCGCCGCGCCATGGCCGAACTGCACGAGACGCAGGCACGGCTGCGCGAGGCCGAGGAGCGCGGCAACGAGCCGATCGCGATCGTGGGGATGGCGTGCCGTTTTCCGGGTGGGGTGAGTTCTCCGGAGGGGTTGTGGGATCTGGTGTCCTCGGGTGTGGACGCGGTGTCCGGTTTCCCGGTGGACCGTGGGTGGGACGTGGAGGGGCTGTTTGATTGAGGCGGGGGAGTTCGATGCGGACTTCTTCGGTATTTCGCCGCGTGAGGCGGTGGCGATGGATCCGCAGCAGCGGTTGTTGCTGGAGACGTCGTGGGAGGTGCTGGAGCGGGCGGGTGTGCCGGCCTCGTCATTGCGGGGATCGCGCACGGGCGTCTTCGTCGGCGCCATGTACCACGACTACGGCACCGACCGCCCCGCCGCCCTCGACGACACCGGCGGCTACGGCGGCACCGGCACCTCCGGCAGCGTCGTCTCCGGCCGCATCTCCTTCGCCCTGGGGCTGGAGGGCCCTGCGGTGACCGTGGACACGGCCTGCTCTTCGTCGTTGGTGGCGCTGCACCTCGCCGCGCAGTCCCTGCGCAGTGGTGAATGCGATGTCGCCCTCGCCGGCGGCGTCACCGTGATGGCGACCCCCTCCACCTTCGTGGAGTTTTCGCAGCAGCGGGGGCTGGCGGTGGACGGCCGGTGCAAGGCGTTCTCGGACGCGGCGGACGGTACGGGCTGGGCCGAGGGTGTGGGGATGCTGCTGGTGGAGCGGTTGTCGGACGCGGTGGCGCGGGGTCATCGGG
>NZ_JBFRER010000188.1:0-9393 GCF_052114405.1 Streptomyces sp. M-16
GCATGAGCGGGGCCCCGGGGCGGGGCGGCGCGGCGCACGGGCGGGGCGGGCACGCGGCCCCGGGGCGGGAACCGGGCACGCCCGACCTGTGGGTGGTCGTGCCCGCCTACAACGAGGCCGCCTCGCTGCCGGGCACGCTGGCCGCGCTCGCCGCGCAGCAGGACAGGGCGTTCGCGCTGGTGGTGGTCGACAACGCCTCCACCGACGCGACGGCCGAGGTGGTACGGGAGTTCGCGCGCTCGGCGCCCTTCCCCGTCGAGCTGGTCCCCGAGCCCGAGCCGGGGGCCGGGACCGCCGCCGACACCGGTTTCCGGTACGCCGTGCGGGCCGGGGCGCGCCTGTTGCTGCGTACGGACGCGGACTGTCTGCCGGCCCGGGACTGGACGGCCGTCGCCCGGACGGAGTTCGGGCGCGGCGCCGAGCTGCTGTGCGGGCGGAGCGTGCCGCGCGACGACGAGCGGCCCACCTTCGCCGAGGTGCGGTTGCTGCCCGCGCTGGTCCGGCTGTCCGCGCTGTACGGGCGCTGCCGTGCCGCGCACCGCGGTGCCCGGTTCCGGGCCCCGTACGTGCTGTGCCACGGCCACAACCTCGGCATCACCGCCGCGCTGTACCTGCGCTGCGGCGGGGCCCCGCGGGAGCGGCTGGAGGAGGGGTCGGAGGACGTCACCCTGCTCAACCGGGCGCGGGAGCACAGCGGGCGCGTGGTGCGCGTCGAGCACCTGGTGGTGCGGAGCAGCCTGCGACGGCTGCGTTCCTGGGGTGCCCGGCGCACCCTGCTCTGGTACTGGGACCGGCGCTACCGGCCCGTCGACACGGAAGAGGTCCACGTCCGGTGAGTGCTGTGAACGCCCACGCCCACGCCCATGCCAAGGCCCGGCGCCGGGACCGCAAGGTCTACCTGCGCGGCCATCCCCTGCTGTTCGGGCTGCTCGCGGCCACGCGCGGGCGGGCGGTGCGCCGGCTCGGCGGGACGCTGCTGGTGCACGACGCGGACGCCTACCGGGAGGCGCTGACCCGGCTGCCGCTGGACCGGACGGCGGCCGGCACCACGGGCGGCGCCGCACGCTCGGCGCTGGGCGGCGGGGCCGGGGGCGTGCTGTTCGACCAGGAGGGCGGCGGGCACCGGGCGGACCGGCGGGCCCTCGCGGAGCGGCTCGGCGCGGCCGGGGTGGCGCGGCTGCGCGGGGAGTGGGGGCCGTCGCTGGTACGGGGGCTCGCTCCGCTGTCCCGGGGCGGCGAGGTGGACGTGGTGGCGCTGGCGCGGGAGCTGGCCGGGTCGGTGGTGTGCGGGCTGCTGGAGGTGCGGGCCGAGCCGCGCGTGCTCGCGGAGGCCGCCGCGCGGGCCGCGGCGGCGTCGGTGCGCAGCCATCTGCCGGGTCCGCGCCGGCCCGGGGCGCGGGCCGCCGCGGCGCGGGCGGCCCGTCGGCTTCGGCTGCTGCTGGGCCGCGGGGAGGAGGCGCTGCCCGCGATGGTGGCGGTGGCGGCGGTGAACACCACGGTGGCGGCGCTGCCGCGGGCGGTCGCCTGGTGCGCGGACGCGGGGCTGTGGGAGCAGGCCGCCGACGCGGAGCTGCGGCCGCGGCTGGTGGAGGAGCTGCTGCGGGTGACGGCGGCCTCGCCGGTGCTGCCCCGGGTCGCGGCGGCGGCCGGGACGGTCGGGGGCTGCCCGGTGCGGGCCGGGGACCGCCTCGTCCTGGTGGCCCGGCACGCGGCGGGGGCGCACCGGAGGGATCCCGACGGGCGGGACCCGGCCGGGCCGGGGGTGGCGCGGCTGGTGTTCGGGGCGGGGTCGCACGCCTGTCCCGGGGCCCGGCTGGCCGAGGTGCTGCTGGGTGACGTACTGGAGGCGCTGGCCCCGTACCGGCCGGTGGTGACCGGGGCCCGGGTGGACCGGCGGGCGGCGCTGCCGGGGTGGCGTTCGCTGACGGTGGGGGCGGGAGCGTGAGGCCGCGCGTGGCGGTGACGGGGGCGAGCGGTTTCTGTGGCGGGTGGGTGGCCCGGGCGGCGGCCGCGGCGGGGGCCTCGGTGGTGTGCGTGGGGCGGCGGCCGGGTCCGGTGGGGGAACACCGCTTCTGGGACGCGGCGCGTACGGTGCCGGACCTGGCCGGGGCGGACTTCGTGGTGCACTGCGCGGCGGCCGTCGGCGACCCGGCGCCGGGTTCGCGTGCGGAGGCGGCGATGCGGGCGGTGAACGTGGACGGCACGGCGCGGCTGCTGCGGGCGGCGGCGGGGCGGCCGGTGGTGTGGGTGAGCAGCGCCAGCGTGTACGACCCGCGCCGGGCGCGGGAGCTGGTGACCGAGGACCATCCGCGGGAGGGCCAGCTGAACGCCTACGGCCGGACCAAGGCGGCGGGCGAGGCACTGGCCCTGGCCGGGGGTGCGGTGGTGCTGCGGCCGAGGGCGGTCTACGGGCCGGGCGACACCCAGCTGCTGCCCCGGCTGCTGTCCCGGGTCCGCGCGGGGACGCTGCTGCTGCCGGGTCCGGACGTACGGCTGAGCCTGACGGCGGTGCAGAACCTGGCGGACGCCTGCCTGGCGGCGGCGGGCTGGACCCCGGGCGCCTACAACGTGGCGGACGCGCGGCCGTACGGCCGGGACGCGGCCGTCGGCGCGGTGCTGCGGGCCCACGGGGTACGGGCCCGGATCCGGCACCTGCCGCTCCCGCTGGCCCGTACGGCGGCCGGGGCGGCGGAGGCGGTGTCCCGCCTGACCGGCTCCGAGCCCGCCCTGAGCCGCTACGCGGTGGACCAGCTGTCCCACCCGGTGGTCCTGGACCTGACCAGGGCCCGCTCCCGGGGCTGGTCCCCGACCCGCACCCTGGCGGACCACCTCGGCTCCCTCCCCGGCTGAACCGGCCCGCACCCGGGTGCGCGTGCGACCGGGTGTGGGGGGCCGGGGGCTGGGGGGCTGGGGCTCAGCCCTCGGTCGGGGTGAGCCTCAGGGAGATGCTGTTGATGCAGTACCGCTGGTCGGTGGGGGTCGGGTAGCCCTCACCGTCGAAGACGTGTCCCAGGTGGGAGCCGCACTTCGCGCAGCGGACCTCGGTGCGGACCATGCCGTGCGAGGTGTCGGCGATCAGTTCGACGGCCTCGGTGTCCTTCGGGTCGAAGAAGGACGGCCAGCCGCAGTGCGAGTCGAACTTCTCCGTCGAGCGGAAGAGTTCGGCGTCGCAGGCGCGACAGGAGTAGACGCCCTCCGTCTTGGTGTCGGTGTACTCACCGCGGAAGGCCGGCTCGGTGCCGGCGAGGCGCAGCACCTGGTACTCGGACGGGGTCAGCTCGGCCTGCCACTGCTCGTCCGTCTTCTGGACCTCGTACGCCATGACGTTCCCGCTCCCTCAGTTCGACAGCCGGGCGAGGATCCGGGGTCCCAGATCGGTGACGTCGCCCGCGCCCATGGTCAGAACGAGATCACCGGGCTTGGCCATTCCCGCGATCACGTCGGCGACGGCCTCCTTGGAGTGCTCGGCGGTGACGTCGGCGCCGGCGGCGCGGGCCGCGGCGATGATGATCTCGCTGGTGATGCCGGGGATCGGGTCCTCGCGGGCCGGGTAGATGTCGAGGACCAGGGAGGCGTCGGCCAGTGCGAGGGCCTGGCCCATCTCCTTGCCCAGCTCCTGGGTGCGGGAGAAGAGGTGCGGCTGGAAGACGACCAGGATGCGGGAGTCCCCGGCGGCGCCGCGGATGGCTTCCAGGTCGGCGTTCATCTCGGTCGGGTGGTGCGCGTAGGAGTCGATGACCTGCACGCCGGCCGCCTCGCCCTTGAGCTGGAGGCGGCGCTTGACGCCGGTGTACTTGCCGAGGGCGGAGGCCAGGTTGTGCGCCGGGATGCCGAGGGCGACACCGGCGGCGAGGGCCGCGACGGCGTTGTGCGCGTAGTGGCGGCCGGGCACCGAGACGGTGAAGGTGAGCATCCGGTCCTGGAGCAGGACGGTGACCTCGCTGGTCAGGCCGCGCGGCGTGATCTTGGTGATGCGGACGTCGGCGCCGTCCTCCTCGCCGTACGTGACGACCGTGAGGCCCTGCGTGCCCGCGACGCGGCGGGCGATCTCGGCGGCGCCGTCCTGGCTGTGGGCGACGACCAGGGTGCCGCCGGGGACGATCTTGGAGACGAAGGTCTCGAACGACTCGTAGATCTCCTCCATCGACGCGTAGTTCGCGTGGTGGTCGAGCTCCGCGTTGAGGATGATCGCGACCTCGGGCGCGTACTTGTGGAAGCTGCGGTCGCTCTCGTCCGCCTCGGCCACGAAGATGCCGCCCTCGCCGTGGTGGGCGTTGGAGCCGGGGGCGTCCAGGTCGCCGCCGATGGCGTAGGAGGGGTCGAGGCCCAGCGCCGAGAGGGAGACCGCCAGCATCGAGGTGGTGGTGGTCTTGCCGTGCGTGCCGGCGACGGCGATGGGGCGCAGGCCGTCCATCAGCGAGGCGAGGGCGTCCGAGCGGTGCACGACGGGGATGCCCAGCTCGGCGGCGCGGGTCAGCTCCGGGTTGTCGGAGCGGATGGCGCTGGAGACGACCACGCAGGTGGTGTCGTCGGCGAGGTGGCCGGCGGCGTGCCCGATGTGGACCGTGGCGCCGTGGGCGCGCAACGCCTGGGCGGTCTCGGAGTCACGGGAGTCGCTGCCGGCCACCTGCGCGCCGCGCTGCGCGAGGATCTTCGCGATGCCGGACATGCCGGCGCCGCCGATGCCGATGAAGTGGGGCCGTTCCATCGCGGTCGGCAGGCCGGGCTTCATTCAGGTCGCTCCAGGATCGAGTGGGTGCGGTGGGGCTGTGCCGCCCCAGCCTATTCGTTGTGGGCGAAGAGCTTGAGCACCGGAACCCCGACCTTGTGCCGTGCCCGGGAGGCCCAGTCCCGGTGGAAGAACTCCTCGACGAAGTGCGGAGCGGTCAGGACGATCACCTCGTCGGCCGCCGTCTCGTCGACGACGCTCTTGAGGTGGTCGAGGGGGTGGTTCTCGATGATCTGCCCGACGGCCTTCGCGCCCTTCCTGCGCAGGGCCGCCAGGGAGTGTTCGAGGGCCTGCGCGGCAGGGCCCCGGGCGGCCTCACCCCCGGGCTCCTCGCCTTCGTGGAGGGCTTCGGGAAGCTCGCCGAGCGCTACGTCGTCGATGGCGCGGAGCAGTCGGTCCTGGTCACCCCTGGGTTGCATGAGGACGACGAAGGAGACCTGGTCGTCTCCGTGCAGGGTGGTGACGAAGTCCACGTCCACCGTGGTCAGCGGCTGCTCGATCATCAATACGCTCGTGAACACGGACGCCCTCTCCTTCATGGGCCGGGGCCGGTCGGCCGGCCCCTGCGGAAACCATCCTGCCCCGCAGTCGCGCGGGGCCTTGCGCAGATACATGTGCCCAGGTATGTGCCCAGCGGAAGCTAAGCGGAACGACAAATTCCGCCCCTTGTTCAGATCCGACGGTAGCTCGTGAACAGGAACCCGGCCTCTTCCAGTACGACGGCGGGCGCGAGCCGGTGCGGAACCGTGACGGAGGGCCCGCCCGCGATCCGCTGGGCACCGCCCGCCGTGAGGGTCGGGGAGATCGTCAGGCACAGCTCGTCCAGCGCGTCGGCGGCGATGAACTGCCCCAGCAGCCGGGGCCCGCCCTCGGTCAGCTGGCGGCGCAGCCCCCGCGCGGCCAGTTCCCGTACGGTCCGGGCGGGGTCCGCGCCCGCCCCCTCGCCCGCGACGACGACCTCGGCCCCGGCGGCGGTGGCCGCGGCCACCCGGTCGGCGGGCGCGGCGGCCCCGGTGACCACCAGGGTGGGCACGAGGGGGGAGGTGAACAGGGGCAGGGTGAAGTCCAGGTCCAGGCTCGCGGTGACCACGGCGATGGCRGGGGCGGGACCCTGGCCGGCGGCCTCGCGGCGGGCCGCGAAGGCCTCCCGGGCGCGGGCCGGGCGGTAACCCTCCTGGCGAACCGTTTCCGCGCCGACGACCACCACATCGGCCAGGGCCCGCAGGGTGCCGAAGATCCGCATGTCGCTCTCGCCGGAGATCGGCTGCGAGCGCCCGTCGTGCTGAGCGGCCCCGTCCAGCGTGGCGACCATGTTCGCCCGCAGCCAGTGCGCGCCGGGGGCGAGCTCCGGATAGGCGTAGGCGTCCGCGAGCTCGTCCAGCGACCACTCGCGGTCGGCCAGGTCCGGGGAGGACGGGGCGGATGTCTGATCGGTCACAGGGAGCAGGCGTCGCATCGGTGCAGTCTGACACGCCGCGTAGAGTTAAGGGCTGTGTCAACTTCACTCTCGACCTCCGGATCTGCCCTGTCCGGGCAGCCCCCGATAGCCGACGCGGGCCCGCTGGCCCTGTGCGCCCGCGAACCGCGGGTGCCCGCCGAACGGCTGGTGGCCGAGATGGTGCCGCCCCCGCGCTTCGACTCGGTGCGCTTCGACACCTACGACCCGGACCCGGCCCAGCCCAGCCAGGCCGAGGCCGTCACCGTCCTCAGCGGCTTCGCCGCCGGCCTGGGCGGGGCCCACGCCACCGGCGCCGGCAAGCGGCGCTGGTTCTCGAAGAAGCCCGCCGCGCCCGCCCCGGGCCCGCGCGGGGTCTACCTCGACGGCGGCTACGGCGTCGGCAAGACCCACCTGCTCGCCTCCCTCTGGCACGCCACCCCGGCCGAGCCCGCGCTCAAGGCGTTCGGCACCTTCGTGGAGCTCACCAACCTGGTCGGCGCGCTCGGCTTCCAGCAGACCGTGCAGACCCTGGGCGGGCACCGGCTGCTGTGCATCGACGAGTTCGAGCTGGACGACCCGGGCGACACCGTGCTCGTCTCCTCCCTGCTGAGCCGGCTGGTCGAGCAGGGCGTGGCCCTGGCCGCCACCTCCAACACCCTGCCCGGCAAGCTCGGCGAGGGCCGCTTCGCCGCCGCCGACTTCCTGCGCGAGATCCAGGGGCTCTCGGCGCACTTCCGGCCGCTGCGGATCGACGGCCAGGACTACCGCCACCGCGGCCTGCCCGAGGCCCCGGCGCCGTTCACCGACGAGCAGGTGGCGAAGGCCGCGTACGGGACCCCGGGCGCGAGCCTCGACGACTTCCCGGGCCTGCTGGAGCACCTGGCCAAGGTCCACCCGAGCCGTTACGGGGCCCTCACCGACGGCATAGCGGCCGTCTGCCTGACCGATGTCGGCCCGGTCCCGGACCAGTCGACGGCGCTGCGCCTGGTGGTGCTCGCCGACCGGCTGTACGACCGCGAGGTGCCGGTCCTGGCCTCCGGGGTGCCCTTCGACCGGCTGTTCAGTGAAGAAATGCTCAACGGCGGTTATCGGAAGAAGTACTTCCGAGCCATATCGCGGCTCACCGCGCTCGCCCGCGACGCGAAACCCCTGGTGTCGCAGTAGGTTTGGCACGGCCGGGCGCTCTGGCGGCCCGGCTGTTTCCATACCTTCGAAGGGATCCACCATGGCCACCACGCGCTCGTCCCACACCGTCTGGGAAGGCAACCTGCTCAAGGGTGCCGGCACCGTCTCCCTCGACTCCTCGGGCCGGGGCTCGTTCGAGGTCTCCTGGCCCTCGCGCGCCGAGGCCGCGAACGGCAAGACCAGCCCGGAAGAGCTGATCGCCGCCGCCCACTCCAGCTGCTACTCGATGGCGCTCTCGCACGGCCTCGACGGTGCCGGTACCCCTCCCACCCGGGTGGAGACCAAGGCGGACGTCACCTTCCAGCCCGGTGAGGGCATCACCGGCATCCACCTGACCGTGCGCGCCGAGGTGCCCGGTCTGGACGCCGAGGGCTTCGCCGCCGCCGCCGAGGACGCCAAGAAGAACTGCCCGGTCAGCCAGGCGCTGACCGGCACCACGATCACCCTGAGCGCCGAGCTCGTCTGATCCGCGCCCGTCACCGGGCCCCCGCGCCGTCCCCACGGGGGCCCGGTGGTGTGACGTCCGGCCCTGCCGCAAACGTCCGATTGCCACATAGTCATATATTTTGCGTACGTGACCCTTTCTGTACGCAAAGTGGCGGCCGTGGCCGCGCTCAGCGCCGCCCTCGCGGGATGTGGGGGCGGCGCCGGCACGCCGCCGGACGGCGGCCAGGCCCGCATGGGCACCCACGCGGCGTCCGGCCCGACGGCCGCGCCCGCCTCCCCCTCCGCACCCGCGTCCCCGCTGCCCGGCGCCCCGGGCCGGGCTCCGACCCTGGCCCCCGGGCCGAACGGCCTGACGCCCGTCTTCGAGCGCACGCGCCAGCGCGCCGACAAGGCCGTGGCCCTCACCTTCGACGCCGACATGACCTCGGACCAGGGGCCGCGGGCCGCGTCCGGGGAACACTTCGACAACCCGGAGCTGATCGCCACCCTGCGCCGGCTCCAGGTCCCCTCGACCGTCTTCATGACGGGCCGCTGGGCGGAGGAGTACCCGGACCAGGCGAAGTCCATCGGCACCGACCCCACCTTCGAGATTGCGAACCACTCGTACAGCCACCACGCCTTCAAGTCCCCCTGCTACGGCCTCCCCGCCCTCGACGGCGACGCCGCCCGGTCGGACGTGGAGCAGGCCTTCGCGGCGTTCAGGAAGGCGGGCGCCGTCAACACGGTGCCCTACTTCCGCTTCCCGGGCGGCTGCTACGACGACCGGGCGCTGCGGGCCCTGGCACCCGCCAAGGTGACCGCCGTGCAGTGGGACGTGGTCAGCGGCGACGCCTTCGCGAAGGACCCCGACGCGGTGGCCGAAGAGGTCCTGGCCGGGGTCAAGCCCGGCTCGGTGGTGGTCATGCACTGCACCCGCAGCGCGGCCCCCGTCACCGAGGAGGCCATCCGGAAGATCGTCCCGGAGCTGCGCAAACGGGGGTACCGCTTCGTGAAGGTGTCCGAGCTGATGGGGAAGTGACGGTTCATCCGGAGCAGGCGGTGCGCTGCGCCTCCTGCCACTCGCACACCGGGCACAGCACCACGCCCGGGGTCGCGACCCCGTACTCGGTGGGCTCGCCGCACTCCGGGCAGTCGGCGTACGGCGGCCCCGCTACCCGTGCGGCGGGCGCGGCGGGGGCGGGGCAGTACGACGGATCCTGCTGCGGCTGGTCCATACCCCCGAGCGTACGCGGCGGAGGGACGGAGCGGCCTACTCCCGCCGTGCGCTGACGAGGCAGGCCAGCGCGCCCGCCGCCGCCGCGAGGAGCAGCGCCGCGGCCAGGGAGCCCAGCGGGAGCGGCACGCCGTCGGTGCGGGCGGCCCCGACCAGGGCGGACACCGCGCTGCGGGCCGGGGAGACCACCGCCACCCAGGCCAGCAGGGAGCCGAGGCCGCCCGCGAGCACCGCGAGGCCGCGCCCCCGGACCAGCGGCCGGCTGCACAGCGCCCCGACGGCCGCCCCCGTCAGGGCGCACACCAGGACGGCGACCGCCCCGGCGGCGGCGGTGGCGGCGGGGGGCTTCCCGCCGGGCCCGCCGCACAGCAGGGCGTAGCC
>NZ_JBFRER010000189.1:0-9452 GCF_052114405.1 Streptomyces sp. M-16
CCGAATGACCCGCCAGAAGATCCGGACGGACACCCCAGGACTCCACCAGCCGGAACAACGCCACCTCGACCGCGAACAACGCCGGCTGCGCGTAACCCGTCCGGTCGAGGAGCTCCGCGTCATCGCCGAACACCACGCCCGCCAGAGGACGTTCGAGGTGCTGATCCACATGGGCACACACCGCGTCGAAGGCGTCCGCGAACACCGGGAAGGCCTCGTACAGATCACGCCCCATCCCCAGCCGCTGACTCCCCTGCCCCGAGAACAGGAACGCCGTACGGCGGTCCGTGGCAGCGGTGCCACGGAGTGCCGGGTCCGCCGGCCCGGCCGTGTCGGGCGCCGCCAGTGCGCGCAGCGCCGGCAGGAGTTCCTCACGGTCGCTGCCGAGCGCCACCGCCCGGTGCTCCAGGGCGGCCCGGGTCGTGGCCAACGACAGGGCCACGTCGACGGGTTCCAGTTCCGGGTGGCTCTCGATGTGGGCGAGGAGGCGTTCGGCCTGGTCCCTCAGGGCTGCCGGGCTGGTTCCGGAGAGGAGCCACGGGACGACGCCCGGCGCGGGGCGCTTCCCGGCGGGGGCCGGGGGCTGCGACGGGGCCTGCTCGATGATGACGTGGGCGTTGGTGCCGCTCACGCCGAAGGAGGAGATTCCGGCGCGGCGGGTGTGCTCGCCGTCGGCCGCCCAGTCGACGGCCGAGGTCAGGAGCCGGACCGAACCGACCGCCCAGTCGACGTGCGGGGTCGGCGCGTCCACGTGCAGGGTCGCGGGGAGGACTCCGTGGTGCATGGCCTGCACCATCTTGATGATCCCGCCCACTCCGGCCGCGGCCTGGGTGTGCCCGATGTTCGACTTCAGCGAGCCGAGCCACAGCGGCTGGTCGCCCGGCCGGTCCTGGCCGTACGTGGCGAGGAGCGCCTGGGCCTCGATCGGGTCGCCGAGCCGGGTGCCGGTGCCGTGCGCCTCCACCGCGTCCACGTCGGCCGCGGCCAGTCCGGCGTCGGCCAAGGCCTGCCGGATCACCCGCTGCTGCGCCGGACCGTTGGGCGCGGTCAGACCGTTCGAGGCGCCGTCCTGGTTCACGGCCGATCCGCGCACCACCGCCAGTACCCGGTGGCCGTTGCGGCGGGCGTCGGACAGCCGCTCGACCAGCAGGAGGCCGACGCCCTCGCCCCAGCCCGTCCCGTCGGCGGCGGCCGCGAAGGACTTGCAGCGGCCGTCGGCGGCCAGTCCGCGCTGGCGGCTGAACTCGATGAAGGCGTTGGGGCTCGACATCACCGTCACGCCGCCGGCCAGGGCGAGGTCGCACTCGCCGCGCCGCAGGGCCTGGGCGGCGAGGTGCAGGGCGACCAGCGAGGACGAGCACGCCGTGTCCACCGTCAGCGTCGGCCCTTCGAGGCCGAGGGAGTAGGCGATCCGGCCGGAGACGACGCTGCCGGAGCTTCCGGTGCCGATGTAGCCCTCCAGGTCCTGCGGGACGCTGAGCAGGCGGGCCGCGTAGTCCTGGTAGCCGGAGCCGATGAAGACGCCCGTGCTGGTGCCCCGTAGCGAGGTGGGGTCGAACCCGGCGCGCTCGAACGCCTCCCAGGAGGTCTCCAGGAGGAGTCGCTGCTGGGGGTCCATCGCGAGGGCCTCGCGGGGCGAGATCCCGAAGAACTGCGGGTCGAAGTCGGCGGCGTCGTAGAGGAAGCCGCCGTCCTTGGCGTAGGTGGTGCCGGGCCGGTCGGGGTCGGGGTCGTAGAGCGACTCCAGGTCCCAGCCCCGGTCCGCGGGGAAGCCGCCGATCGCGTCGCGGCCCTCGGCGACCAGGCGCCAGAGGTCCTCGGGGGTGCGGACGTCGCCCGGGTAGCGGCAGCTCATGGCGACGATCGCGACGGGCTCGTCGTCCCCGGAGGTACGGGCTGCGGCCGACGGCCGGGGGGCGCCGGCGGTCTCTCCGGTGCCGGCCGCCGTCAGCTCGCTCAGCAGGTGTGCGGCGAGCACGGCCGGGGACGGGTGGTCGAAGACGAGGGTGGCGGGGAGGTGGACACCGGTGGCCTTGTTCAGCCGGTTGCGCAGTTCGACGGCGGTCAGGGAGTCGAAGCCCAGTTCGCGGAAGGCCCGGTCGGCGGCGACCGCGTCCGTGTCCTGGTGGCCGAGCACGGCCGCCGCCTCGCCCCGTACGAGTGCGAGGACCGCGCGGGTCCGCTCGGGCGCGGTCAGGGTGAGGGTCCGGCGGACGAACTCGGTCGGTTCGCCCCGGCCCGCCCGTCCTGGAGCCGAACCGGCCGCCGCTGCCGCTGCCGTGAGGGCGGCGGCGGCCTCGGGGACCTCTCCGATCAGCGGGCTGGGGCGGAGCAGGGTGAAGGAGGGTGCGAAACGGTCCCAGGCGACGTCGGCGACCGTCACCGCCGTCTCGTCGCGGTCCAGGGCTCCGCGCAGCGCCGCGAGCGCCGACGCCGGGTCGAGGGCGGGGAGTCCGCGCTTGCGCAGCCGTTCCTCGGCGTCGCCGTCCTCGACCATTCCGCCGCCCGCCCACGGCCCCCAGGCGACGGCCGTGGCGGTGAGTCCGCGTGCCCTGCGGTGCTCGGCGAGGGCGTCGAGGGAGGCGTTCGCCACGGCGTACGCGGCCTGCCCGGCCGCACCCCACACTCCGGAGATCGACGAGAAGAGGACGAAGGCGTCCAGCGGGCGATCGCCGAGCAGGTCGTCCAGGTGGCGGGCACCGGCCGCCTTGGCGGCGAGGACGTCCGCGAACTGCTCCGGCGTCGTCTCGGCCAGCATGCCGGGCGTGCCCACTCCGGCGGCGTGCACGACGGCGGTCAGCGGGTGCTCCCCGGGCAGTCCGTCGAGCAGCCGGGCCACCGCCTTCCGGTCGGCGATGTCGCAGGCCTCGATGGTGACCTTCGCTCCGCGTTCCTCCAGTTCGGCGCGGAGGGCGTCGGCGCCCGCGGCCGCCGCGCCGCGCCGGCTGGTCAGCACCAGGTGGGCCGCGCCGGCGTCGGCCAGCCAGCGGGCCACGTGCGCGCCCAGGGCTCCGGTGCCTCCGGTGATGACCACGGTTCCGCGCGGCTGCCACCCGGCGGTCGTGCCGTCCGGCCCGGCCTCCGTCCGCGGGGAGCGCTGCAGCCTGCGTACGAAGACTCCCGCGGCCCGGACCGCCAGCTGGTCGTCGGCCGCGTGGGCCCCCGCGAGCGCCCCGGCGAAGCGCCGTGCGGCGCGGTCGTCCAGCACCTCGGGCAGGTCCAGCATTCCGCCCCAGCGGGAGGGGTGCTCCAGTGCCGCGGTGCGGCCGAGTGCCCAGACCTGTGCCTGGTGCGGGCTGCGCAGCGGGTCGGAGGGACCCGTCGACACGGCGCCCCGCGTCGCGCACCAAAGGGGGGCGCCGAGGGTCGCGTCGCCCAGGGCCTGGACGAGCGCCAGGGTCGCGGCGAGCCCTTCGGGGAGCGTGGTGTGGACGGGGTGCGGCCGTTCGTCGACGGCGAGCAGCGAGAGGACGCCGGCCACGGCCCCGCCGTCCACCGCGGTGCGCAGCAGGTCGGCGAGGTCCGCCCGTACGGTGCCCGGCTCCACGGGTACGGTGCGCACCTGTGCGCCGTGGTCGCGCAGGGCCCGCAGCGCGGCCGCCACCCAGGGGTCGTCGTCCGCCGGGTGGCCGGCGGGCAGCACGACGAGCCAGGTTCCGGGCAAGCGGATCTCGGTGGCCGCGGTCGCGGCGGCCTTCCAGACGGTGCGGTAGCGCAGGCCGTCCAGGGTGGAGTGTTCGCGGTGCCTGCGCCGCCACAGGGTGAGCGCGGGCAGGACCGCGCTGAGCGGTGCATCGTCCGCCACGTCGAGCCGCTGCGCGAACGCTTCGAGGTCGGCGCTCTCCACGGCCTGCCAGAAACCGGCCTCTGCCGGGTCCGCCGCCCCGGTTTCGGTCTGCTTCGCGGAGAAGGCCGCCCCCTCCAGCCAGTACCGGCGGCGCTGGAACGCGTAGGTGGGCAGGTCGGGGAGTACGGGGCCCGGGGCGCCGAGCAGGGCGTTCCAGTCGGGGGTGATGCCGTGGACGTGGAGCTGGGCCAGCGCGGAGGCGACCGCGAGGTCCTCGGGGCGGTCGGTGCGCAGGACCGGCAGGGTCACCGTCTGCTGCGTGTCGAGGAGGGCCTGGGCCAGGGCCGTCAGTACGCCGCCGGGGCCGATCTCCAGGAACACCGACGCACCGGCGTCCGACAGGGTGGCGACCGCGTCCGCGAAGCGCACGGCCCGGCGGACCTGACGCACCCAGTACTCGGCACGGGTGGCGTCTGCGCTGGTCATCGGGCGGCCCGTGACCGTGGACACCACCGTGATGCCGGGCTCGGAGAAGGTCACGTCCTCGGCGACCTTGCGGAAGTCGTCGAGCATCGGGTCCATGAGGGGCGAGTGGAAGGCGTGGGAGACGGTCAGCGCCTTCGTCTTGCGGCCGTCGGCCGCGAGCCGGTCGACGACCGCGGCGACCGCGTCCTCGGCGCCCGAAACCACCACGGCCGACGGGCCGTTGACGGCGGCGACGTCCGCACGGTCTTCGTGCCCGGCGAGGAGGCTGCGTACCTCTTCTTCCGAGGCCTCCACGGCCACCATCACGCCGCCCGTCGGGAGGGCCTGCATCAGCCGGCCGCGCGCCGCCACCAGCCGCGCCGCGTCGTCGAGGGAGAACACACCCGCCACATGGGCCGCCGCGAACTCGCCCACCGAATGACCTGCCAGGAAGTCCGGCCGGATACCCCAGGACTCCACCAGCCGGAACAGGGCCACTTCGATGGCGAACAGCGCCGGCTGTGCCTTGCCCGTCTGGTCCAGCGGCTCGGCGTCTTCGCCGAACACCACGTCCCGCACGGGCCGTTCGAGGTGGGCGTCCAGTGCGGAGCAGACCGTGTCGAAGGCCTCCGCGAACACCGGGAAGGTTTCATACAGTTCACGCCCCATCCCCAGCCGCTGGCTCCCCTGCCCCGAGAACAGGAACGCCACCTTCTTCTTCCGGGCCGCCGTGCCGTCGAAGACGTGGCCCGTCGGCTCGTGGCGGGCGAAGGACGCGAGGGCGGTGAGCAGTTCGTCGCGGTCCCGGCCCACCACGGTGGCGCGGTGCGGCAGTCCGGCCCGCTTCGTCGCCAGCGCCCGGGCGATGTCGGCCGGCGGGGTCCGCGGGTGTTCGCGCACGTACGTGAGGAGTCGCCGGGCCTGTTCGGGCAGCGCCTCGGCGCTGCGGGCCGAGAGCGGCCACAGGAGGGGGGTCCGGGCGGGCGCAGCGGGCTCGGGGGCCGCCACCCCGTCCGCCGGTTCGGGGGCGGGTTCGGGGGCCGGCTCGGGGGCGGGTTCCTCCAGGACGACGTGCGCGTTGGTGCCGCTGACCCCGAACGAGGACACCCCGGCCCGGCGCGGCCCCTCCCCCTCCGGCCAGTCGACCGGCTCCGTCAGCAGCCGGACGGCGCCCGCCGACCAGTCCACGTGCGGCGAGGGCTCGTCGAGGTGCAGGGTGCCCGGAAGCACCCCGTGGTGCATGGCCATGACCATTTTGATGACGCCGGCAACCCCCGCGGCGGCCTGGGTGTGGCCGATGTTCGACTTGAGCGCACCGAGCAGCAGCGGCCGCTCGGCCGGCCGGTCCTGGCCGTACGTGGCGAGGAGCGCCTGGGCTTCGATCGGGTCGCCGAGCGAGGTGCCGGTGCCGTGCGCCTCGACGGCGTCCACGTCCGCCCCGGTCAGCCCGGCGTTGGCCAGCGCCTGGCGGATGACCTTCTGCTGCGCGGGGCCGCTGGGAGCGGTGAGGCCGTTGGAGGCGCCGTCCTGGTTGACGGCGCTGCCCCGGACCACGGCCAGGACGCGATGGCCGTTGCGGCGGGCGTCCGAGAGACGCTCCACCAGCAGCATGCCGACGCCCTCGGACCAGCCCGTGCCGTCGGCGGCGGCCGAGAACGGCTTGCACCGGCCGTCGGCGGCCAGCCCGCGCTGCCGGCTGAACTCCATGAACGCGCCGGGGGTGGACATCACCGTCACACCGCTGACCAGGGCCAGTGAGCATTCGTCCTTGCGGAGCGCCTGGGCGGCGAGGTGCAGGGCGACGAGCGAGGACGAGCACGCCGTGTCGACCGTGACGGCGGGCCCCTCGAAGCCGAAGGTGTAGGCGAGGCGTCCGGAGATCACGGCGGCGGCGTTGCCCGTGCCCAGGTATCCGTCGAAGTCCTCCGGGGAGGTGGACAGCCGTGCGTAGTCCTGGCCGTTGGTGCCGGCGAAGACTCCGGTGCGGCTGCCGCGCAGTGCGGCCGGGTCGATGCCGGCCCGCTCGAACGCCTCCCAGGCGGTCTCCAGGAGAAGCCGCTGCTGCGGGTCCATCATCAGCGCCTCGCGCGGCGAGATGCCGAAGAACCCGGCGTCGAAATCGCCGACGCCGTCGAGGAATCCGCCGTGCCGTACGTAGCAGGTGCCCGCGTGGTCCGGGTCGGGGTCGTACAGGGCGTCCAGGTCCCAGCCGCGGTCGGCGGGGAAGCCGGATATCGCGTCGCCGCCGTCCGCCACCAGCTGCCACAGTTCCTCGGGCGAGGTCACCCCGCCGGGGAAACGGCAGCTCATCGCGACGATGGCGATGGGCTCGTGGGAGTCGGACGTCAGTTTCCGGTTCTGCCGGCGCAGCCGCTCGGTCTCCTGAAGGGAGGCCCGCAGTGCCTGAACGATCTTGTCGTTCGTTGTGGTCATCATGTGCTCCGTACTCAGGCCGTTGTTCAGGCTTCGCTGTCGCCAAGCGCCAGTTCGATGAGGTTTTCGAGGTCCATCTCCGCGATCGCGGAGTCGGCGTCCGGGCCGCTCCCGGTGTCGCGGGCGCCGTCCGCGGGCGTGCCGTCGCCGGACGCACCGGACGCACCGGACGCCAGGGCCAGCAGGGCGTCCATCAGCCCGGCGTCCCTGAGGCGGGACAGCGGGATCGACGCGAGGGTCTGCCGTACGCGGACTTCCTCCGGGCTCCCGTCGGGGTGGGCTCCGTCCGCTCCGCCGGGGAGCAGGTCGCCGAGCAGCCGGTCGGTGAGCGCGCCGGGGGTGGGGTGGTCGAAGACCATCGTCATCGGCAGTCGCAGCCCCGTCGCGGTCCCGATCCGGTTGCGGAGTTCGACGGCGGTGAGCGAGTCGAAGCCGAGGTCCCTGAAGGCGCGGTCGGGTTCGACCGCGTCCGTGCGCGGATGGCCGAGTACGGCCGCGGCCTCCTTCTGGACCAGTTCCAGCAGCAGCTCGTACCGGTCCTCCGGGGTGCCGGCGGAGAGCCTCCGTACGAGGTCCGAGGCGGCGCCCGCGCCCCCGCCGCCGCCCGTTTCAGCGTCGGCTTCAGCGCCGTCGAGCGCCGCCCGGGCCTCCGGGAGGGCGGCGAGCAGCGCGCTCGGACGGCCGATGGTGAAGGACGGCGCGAACCTCGGCCAGTCGACGTCCGCCACCACCACGGTGGTCTCGTCGCGGTCCATGGCGAGCTGGAGTGCCGAGACCGCGAGGGCCGGGGCGAGCGAGGGCAGTCCGCTGCGCCGCAGGTACTCCTCGGCTCCGCCGTCGGCGGCCATGCCGCCTTCGGCCCAGGGGCCCCAGGCGACGGCGGTCGCGGCGAGTCCCCTGGCCCGGCGGTGCCGGGCGAGCGCGTCGAGGAAGGCGTTGCCCGCGGAGTAGGCGGCCTGGCTGCCGCTGCCCCACACTCCGGAGACGGACGAGAAGAGGACGAACGCGTCCAGCTCGCGGTCGGCGAGCAGTTCGTCCAGGTGGACCGCGCCGGCGACCTTGGCCGATACGACGGCTGCGAGTTCCGTCAGGCTCGTGTCGGCGACGGCGGAGAACTGCGGAAGGCCCGCGGCGTGCACGACGGCGGTGAGCGGTGCCGGGTCGTCGGCGAGCGCGTCCAGCAGGTTCGCGAGGGCCGCGCGGTCCGCGACGTCGCAGGCGGCGATCGTGGTCCTGGCCCCCAGTGCCCTGAGTTCGGCGGCGAGTTCGGGCGCCCCTTCGGCCGCCTCGCCGCGCCTGCTGGTGAGCACCAGGTGCTCGGCGCCGCCCCGGGCCAGCCAGCGGGCGGCGTGCCCGCCGAGCGAGCCCGTGCCACCGGTGATCAGTACGGTGCCGCGCGGCTTCCAGGCGCCGTCGGTGGCGGCCGTGCCACGGGGCATCCGCGCCAGCCTGCGGACCAGGATCCCGGAGGCGCGCACCGCGAGCTGGTCTTCGCCGGCCGCATCGGCGAGCAGGTCGGCCAGCCGGGCGAGCGCCCGCTCGTCCGGAGCCGCCGGGAGGTCGACCAGGCCGCCCCAGCGCTGCGGGGTCTCCAGTGCCACGGCCCGCCCGAGGCCCCAGACGAGGCTCTGGAGCGGCCGGGTGAGCGGCTGGGCTCCGCCCACCGACACCGCACCGCCGGTGACGCACCAGAGCGGCGCGTCCAGCTCCAGCGCTCCCAGGGCCTGCACGAGCGCGACGGTGGCCGTCAGGCCCGTCGGCAGGCCGGGGTGGGCGGGGTGCGTCCGCTCGTCGAGCGCCAGCAGGGACAGGACGCCGATGACGGGTCCCGCGTCCCCGGCCGCCGCGTCGCGCAGCAGCTCGACGAGTGCCGCGCGGTCGGCCGCCGGGTCGGCGACGGTGACGCACAGCGGCTCGGCGCCCCGGTCGCGCAGTGTGCGGGCGTACGGCTCGGCGGCCCCGGCGTCGGGAGCCACGACCAGCCAGCTGCCCGACAGGGGTCCTGAGGACGGGGCCGAGAGTGGCTGCCACACCTCGTGGTAGCGCCAGCCGTCGAGCGTGGACCGGTTGCGGCCCTCCTCGCGCCAGCCGGCGAGCGCGCCGACCAACGAGTCCAGCGGAGCCCCCGGCTCCACGCCCAGCCGTTCGGCGAGGGCCTCGGACCGCCCGCTCTCGACCGCCTCCCAGAACTCCGCTTCCGCTTCGTTGTCGGATCCGGACGGGTAATGGGCCGGCGCGGCGGGGGCTGCGGACGTTTCGAGCCAGTAGCGCTCGCGCTGGAAGGCGTACGTGGGCAGGTCGACGCGTCGGGCGCCGTGTCCGGCGAGGACGGCCGTCCAGTCGACGGGGATCCCGTGGACGTGGAGGTGGGCGAGGGCGGTGGTGACGGCCACGTCCTCGGGGCCGGAGCGTCGAAGGAAACGTTCTCGGCGACCTTGCGGAAGTCGTCGAGCATCGGGTCCATGAGAGGTGAGTGGAAGGCGTGGGAGACGGTCAGCGCCTTAGTCCTGCGGCCGTCGGCCGCGAGACGGTCCACGACCTTCGCCACGGCTTCCTCGGCGCCCGACACCACCACGGACGAGGGCCCGTTGACGGCGGCGATMCCCGCMCKGTCCTCGAACCCGGCCAGCAGGTCCCGTACCTCTTCCTCCGAGGCCTCCACCGCCACCATCACACCCCCGGCCGGGAGGGCCTGCATCAGCCGGCCGCGCGCCGCCACCAGCCGGGCCGCGTCGTCGAGGGAGAACACACCCGCCACGTGCGCGGC
>NZ_JBFRER010000190.1:0-8857 GCF_052114405.1 Streptomyces sp. M-16
GGGCCGCGCTGCCGTTCCGCGCGGCGACGGCCGACGCCGGGGCGCCGGTGCCGTTGGCCGCGGGCGCACCCGCGGCCGCCTTGCGCGGGCGGCGCTTGGTGGAGGCCGTGGAGACCCCGTAGCCGACCAGGACCGGCTGCCGCCCCTCGGGGGCCGGCTCCTCCTCGACGGCGACGACGACGGCCGGGGCCGCCTCGGCCGGGGCCGCCTCGGCGGTCCCGCCCGCGTCGCCCGCACCCGGAGCCGTCTCGACGGAGATGATGACCTGGCCGACGTCGACCGTCACGCCCTCCTCGAAGAGCAGCGCGTGCACCACCCCGTCGAAGGGGATCGGCAGCTCCACGGCCGCCTTCGCGGTCTCGACCTCGCAGACGACCTGCCCGTCGGTGACGGTGTCACCCGGCTGGACGTACCACTTGAGGATCTCGGCCTCGGTCAGGCCCTCGCCCACGTCGGGCATCTTGAATTCGCGGATCGTCATGGCAGGGCTCTCCTCAGTACGCCAGCGAGCGGTCGACGGCGTCGAGCACCCTGTCCAGGCCCGGCAGGTACTCGTCCTCCAGGCGGGCCGGCGGGTACGGGGCGTGGAACCCGCCCACGCGCAGCACCGGAGCCTCCAGGTGGTAGAAGCACCGCTCCGTGATGCGGGCGGCGATCTCCGCGCCCACGCCCAGGAACACCGGCGCCTCGTGGACGACCACGAGCCGGCGGGTGCGCTCGACCGAGGCCTGCAGTCCGTCGAAGTCGACGGGGGACATCGAGCGCAGGTCGACGACCTCCACCGACTTGCCCTCCTCGGCCGCCGCGGCCGCCGCCTCCATGCACACCTTCACCATGGGGCCGTAGGCCGCCAGGGTCAGGTCGGTGCCGGAGCGGGTGACGCGCGCCTTGTGCAGCTCGCCGGGAATGGCGTCGACGTCGACCTCGCCCTTGTCCCAGTAGCGGCGCTTCGGCTCGAAGAAGATCACCGGGTCGTCGCTGAGGATCGCCTGCTGGAGCATCCAGTAGGCGTCGCTGGCGTTGGACGGCGAGACCACCTTCAGGCCCGGGACGTGCGCGAAGAGCGTCTCCGGGGACTCGCTGTGGTGCTCGACCGCGCCGATGCCGCCGGCGTACGGGATGCGGATGACGACCGGCAGCTTGATCGTGCCGAGGGAACGGGCGTGCATCTTCGCGAGCTGCGTGACGATCTGGTCGTACGCGGGGAAGACGAAACCGTCGAACTGGATCTCCACGACCGGCCGGTACCCGCGCAGGGCCAGGCCGATGGCGGTGCCGACGATGCCCGACTCGGCGAGCGGGGTGTCGATGACCCGCTCCTCGCCGAAGTCCTTCTGGAGTCCGTCGGTGATGCGGAAGACACCGCCCAGCTTGCCGACGTCCTCGCCCATGATCAGGACCTTGGGGTCCGTCTCCATGGCTTTGCGCAGCGACTCGTTGAGCGCCTTCGCGATCGACATCTTTTCGATGGCCATGGTGGTCACTCCCCACCCTCGAAGGACGCGAGGTAGGCGGCGAACTGCGCGCGCTCCTCGTCGACGAGCGCGTGCCCGTCCGCGTAGACGTTCTCGAAGATCGCCATGGTGTCGGGGTCGGGCATCGAGCGCACGACCTCGCGCACGTGCTTGCCGAGCGTCTCGCTCTCGGCCTCCAGCTCCGCGAAGAAGGCCTCGTCGGCGCCGCCGGAGGCGAGCAGGTGGGTCTTCAGGCGCAGGATCGGGTCCTTGGACTCCCAGGCCGCCGTCTCCTCGTCCCGCCGGTACTTGGTCGGGTCGTCGGAGGTGGTGTGCGCGCCCATGCGGTACGTGAACGCCTCGACCAGGGTCGGGCCCTCTCCCCGGCGGGCCCGCTCCAGGGCCCAGCGGGTGACCGCGAGGCAGGCGAGGACGTCGTTGCCGTCGACGCGGATGCCGGGGAAGCCGAAGCCCTGGGCGCGCTGGTAGAGCGGCACGCGCATCTGGCGCTCGGTCGGCTCGGAGATCGCCCACTGGTTGTTCTGGCAGAAGAACACGACGGGCGAGTTGTACACGGCGGAGAAGTTGAAGGCCTCCATGACGTCGCCCTGGCTGGACGCGCCGTCGCCGAAGTACGCGATGACCGCGGAGTCGGCGCCGTCCTTGGCCACGCCCATGGCGTAGCCGGTCGCGTGCAGCGTCTGCGAGCCGATGACGATCGTGTACAGGTGGAAGTTGTTGGTGTTCGGGTCCCAGCCGCCGTGGTTCACGCCGCGGAACATGCCGAGCAGGTTCGTCGGGTCGACGCCGCGGCACCAGGCCACGCCGTGCTCGCGGTAGGTCGGGAAGACGTAGTCGTCGTCGCGCAGGGCCCGGCCGGAGCCGATCTGTGCGGCCTCCTGGCCGAGCAGCGAGGCCCACAGGCCCAGCTCGCCCTGGCGCTGGAGAGCGGTCGCCTCACCGTCGAAGCGGCGGGTCAGGACCATGTCGCGGTAGAGCCCGCGCAGGTCCTCGGTGGTGATGTCCGCGACGAAGGGCGCGAACTCCGCGACGTCGGGGTGGTCCCCGGCGTCGACCCGTTCACCTTCGGGCGTCAGCAGCTGTACGAGCTGAGGTTCGGCGTCGTGCGGCTGTGCGGTGGCAGCGGCGGTCTTGCGGGCGCTCGCCGCGCCAGCCGCCCGCTTGGTGCCGCTGCTGCGTCGCGGCTTGCGCGCGGCAGTGCTCTCCACGGTCACGTGTGCTCCTCCGTCGGTCCGGCACCCGGGTTCTCCGGGGACCAGTGCGGCTCACCTGTATCCGTACCCGGGCACGGGGTGGGTGCACGGCACGTACGGGATTCAGGCGTGACAGGTGCCCCGGCGAGTGCCCTGCGCAATGCACGTTACCCAGTGCGTCGCATAACTGCGAAACCCCACTTGACCTGCGATTTTGCTTGGATATCCAAGTAAATCGGCGGCTGTGGGAACAACGACTGGTCACAGCCTTGCAGGGGGCCGGAACAACGGCACGTTATCCCGGGTAACTCCGCCAGGGAAGGGGTGAGTGTGTGAAGATGACTTTGTGCGCGAAGACGGAAAAATCAAGGTATTCCTCCTGGACGACCACGAAGTGGTACGTCGGGGCGTTCATGAGCTCTTGTCGGTAGAAGACGACATCGAGATCGTCGGTGAGGCCGGCACCGCCGCGGACGCGCTCGTGCGCATCCCGGCCACCCGCCCCGACGTGGCCGTTCTCGACGTACGGCTCCCGGACGGCAGCGGCGTCGAGGTCTGCCGCGAGGTGCGCTCCCAGAACGAGGACATCAAGTGCCTGATGCTGACCTCGTTCGCCGATGACGAGGCCCTCTTCGACGCGATCATGGCCGGTGCCTCGGGCTACGTCCTGAAGGCCATCCGGGGGAACGAGCTGCTCAGCGCCGTACGGGACGTGGCGGCCGGCAAGTCGCTGCTGGACCCGGTCGCGACCGCGCGGGTGCTGGAGCGGCTGCGCGACGGCAAGAACGGCAAGGGCGACGACCGCCTCTCGAACCTCACCGAGCAGGAGCGCAAGATCCTCGACCTGATCGGCGAGGGCCTGACGAACCGCGTCATCGGGGAGCGGCTGCACCTCGCGGAGAAGACCATCAAGAACTACGTCTCCAGCCTGCTGTCGAAGCTGGGGATGGAGCGCCGTTCCCAGGCCGCCGCGTACGTGGCGCGCCTCCAGGCTGAGAAGCGCTAGCCTCCGGCGGACCTCCGGCCCGTCCCGACGGTCCTTCGAGCCGGCGGCGGGCGGTGCGGCCCCGCGGTCGCTCCGGTGCCACCGGGCGGGCCGTGTCATTCGGGACCAACGTCCCCGGTCATCGGGGCTGGATCCTCTTCCCCGACGCCCCCTCGGTGCCGGAGAGTGGTCCCCATGTCACCGGAGGAACTCCACGCCATCGAACTGCTGCGCCGCGTGCCCTACGGCCGGGTCGCCACGAGCATGCGCGCGCTGCCCTTCCTCGCCCTGGCCCGCCACATCGTGGTGGACGGCGAGGTCGTGCTGAGGATGCACGCCGGGTTCGGCTACCACCAGGCGTGCAACGGCAGTGTCGTCTCGTACGGGGCGGACAACTCCAATTCCCCGGACCCGCACCTTTGGTCGGTGCAGTTCACCGGGACCGCACGGATCGTCGAACCGACCACCGCCGAACTGGAACTATTCGGTCCAGGTCCGCATTTCGTGGACGGCACGGTGTTCGACCCCGTCTACATGCGAATCGAACCCCAGCTCGTCACCGTGCACACCCTGGCGGGGCGTCCGGACGGCCGGGACCGGCACGCTCTGCCGGACCGCCCGTACCAACACGTGCTCTGATCAGCGCATTCACGCGAAAAGGCCCGGCGGGGTGAATTCCGCCGGGCCTTTTCCCGTACATCCGACCGCGTGGTTACTACGGTTCGCCGACCGGGTTGTCGCCGCCACCGGAGGTGGGCGGCAGCGTCTTCGGGGGCGTCGTCGGCGGCTTGGTCGGCGGCGTCGTCTGCGGGG
Source organism: Streptomyces sp. M-16 (assembly GCF_052114405.1). Lineage (NCBI taxonomy): Bacteria > Bacillati > Actinomycetota > Actinomycetes > Kitasatosporales > Streptomycetaceae > Streptomyces > Streptomyces sp. M-16. The sequence continues at coordinate 4,467 of NZ_JBFRER010000190.1, forward strand.
CCGTCGGGGTCTTCGTGTCCGGCGGCGGGGTGGTGACGGCGGTCGACGACGGGCTGGTCGTCGGCGTGTACTTGGTGCGGCTCGGCGTCGGCGTGAACGTCTCCTCGTGCGAACCGCCGGAGTCGGTGCTCGGCGGGTTCGACGGGGTGTCCGGCGTCGAGCTCGGGCTGCTCTGCGTGGTGCCCGGGGAGCTCTGGCTGGTGCCCGGCTTCCCGCCGTCCCCCTTGCCGATGCCCCCGGTCTTCACCGCGTACGCGACACCGCCGGCGATCGCGAGGACCGCGAGCAGCGCGAACACCCACATCTTCCACCGGCCGCCGCGACGGCCGTCGTAGCCGCCGTCGTACCCGCCGTACCCGCCATGGCCGTTGCCCGGACCGCCGTGACCGCCGTGACCGCCGCCGCCGGGGAAGGCGGTGCCGTCGTCGGGGTTGAGCGGGGGCACCATCGGCTGCTGGAACTGCGAGGTCGTGGCGTGCGCGTTGTACTGCGGACGCGGGCCACCGTTGCCGCCCGCGGGCATGGCCGTGGTGGCCGCGCCGCCCGGCTGGCCGTGCGGGAGCGACATGGTGACGGGGCCGGTGTTCCAGGTGCCGGTGTTCGGCCCCTGGTCCTGGAGCATCTGGAGCGCGTACTGGACGAGCCCGCGCATCTCCTCGGCGCTCTGGAAGCGGTCGTCCGGGTCCTTGGCCAGCGACCGCATGACCAGGCCGTCGAGTTCCTGCGGGATCGAGTGGCCCTCGGGCAGCTGCGACGGCGGCACCGGCGCGTCCTGGACGTGCTGGTAGACCACCGACAGCGGGGTCTCGCCGGTGAAGGGGGGCCGCAGCGCGAGGAGTTCGTAGAGCAGGYAGCCGGTCGCGTACAGGTCGCTGCGGTGGTCCACGGCCTTGCCGAGGGCCTGTTCCGGCGACAGGTACTGCGGGGTGCCCATGACCATGCCGGTCTGGGTCATCGTCGACTGCGCGCCGTGCAGGGCGCGGGCAATGCCGAAGTCCATCACCTTCACCGCGCCGGTGTTGGTGATGATGACGTTGGCGGGCTTGATGTCGCGGTGCACGATGCCGTGCTGGTGCGAGTACGCCAGCGCTTCCAGCACGCCGGAGACGATGATGAGCGCCTGCTCGGGCCCGGGGGCCTCGGCGCTGATCAGCAGGTCCCGGATGGTGCGGCCCTCGACCAGCTCCATCACGATGTAGGGGACGACGTTCGGGCCGACCTGGTCCTCGCCCGAGTCGTACACGGCGACCACCGCGTGGTGGTTCAGTCCGGCGACCGACTGTGCCTCACGCGTGAAGCGGGCCTTGGAGACCGGGTCCTCGGCGAGGTCCGCGCGCAGCAGCTTCACGGCCACGGTGCGGCCGAGGCGCACGTCCTCGGCGGCGAAGACCTCCGCCATGCCGCCGCGGCCCAGTCGGTGGGTGAGACGGTAACGTCCGTCGCCCACCAGGCCGCCGGCGCCCCAGTGCTCAGGACCGTCGGCCATCCCGGCGCCGTTTCCCTCGGGTTCGGGTGCCATCAGTCCTCGCCGTCGTCTCTCTCGTCCGCTCTAGCGGTGGGTCCTCATCGGGTGCTCCGATGAACGCTACAGCCTCCGAACCGGTCACCGTTCGGACACAGACACCCTGTGGCCCCATGGTCACGCAGCGGGCACCGGCTTGACGTGTGCTTGCCCTCCGGCAGACTGGGCGCGACATGCGCTCAGCCAGACGCGTAGGGACACAGCCCGAGGGGAAGCAACAGTCATGAGCCAGGACGGCACACAGGGCCGGTACGCAGGCGGCTCCCTGGCCGGTGGCCGTTACCAGCTAAGGGATTTGCTGGGCGAGGGGGGCATGGCCTCGGTCTACCTCGCGTACGACTCCGCGCTCGACCGCCAGGTCGCCATCAAGACCCTGCACAGCGAACTCGGGCGCGAAGCCTCCTTCCGCGAGCGCTTCCGGCGTGAGGCGCAGGCTGTTGCGAAACTGTCGCACACCAATATCGTCTCGGTCTTCGACACCGGCGAGGGCGAGGTGACGTTCGGCTCCTCCGGCGCCGACGGCACGGTCATGCCGTACATCGTCATGGAGTACGTGGAGGGGCAGCCGCTCGGCTCGGTCCTCGACTCGGACGTCCACCAGTACGGGGCGATGCCGGCCGACAAGGCGCTGAAGGTGACGGCCGACGTGCTGGCCGCGCTGGAGACCAGCCACGAGATGGGCCTGGTCCACCGCGACATCAAGCCCGGCAACGTGATGATGACCAAGCGCGGCGTGGTCAAGGTCATGGACTTCGGCATCGCGCGGGCCATGCAGTCGGGGGTCACCTCGATGACGCAGACCGGCATGGTCGTCGGCACCCCGCAGTACCTCTCGCCGGAGCAGGCGCTGGGGCGGGCCGTGGACGCCCGGTCCGACCTGTATTCGGTCGGCATCATGCTGTTCCAGCTGCTGACGGGCCGGATCCCGTTCGAGGCGGACTCCCCGCTGGCGATCGCGTACGCGCACGTCCAGGAGGAGCCGGTGGCTCCGTCGAGCATCAACCGCTCGATCACCCCGGCCATGGACGCCCTGGTGGCGCGGGCCCTGAAGAAGAACCCGAACGAGCGTTTCCCGACGGCCTCGGCCATGCGGGACGAGATCTCGCGGGTCATGTCGGCCGGACAGGCCGGGGCTCCGGTCATCGTCCCGGGCGCCGGCCCGGGCGGCAGCGGGGCGGGCGTGGCCTCGGCGGTGTTCCCGCCGGTGGACTCCGGGTTCCAGGCACCGTCGGCGCAGTCGCTCCAGCAGCCGTACCCGGGCCCGCAGACCCCGCCGCCGTCCCCGTACGCGCCGACGCCCCCGCCGCAGCAGCACGCGCAGGGCGGTTACGCGTACCCGCACACCCCGGCACCGCAGCAGCAGTACGCCCCGCAGACCCCGCCGCCGTTCACCATCTCCCCCTCCCCGGCGCCCGCCCCGTCGGCCTCCTCGACGGGTGGCGGGAAGCGGAACACCCCGGTGGTGGCCGGGGYGATCGTGGTGGCGCTGCTGGCCATCGGCGGCCTGATCGCGGTGCTGAACTCGGGCGGCGACAAGGGCGACGGCGACACGGCCTCGCCGGGCACGTCGGCGTCCGCGTCCGCTCCCGCGGCGGCGGGCCACAAGGGGCCGGACACCTCGCGCACGATCGCCCTGGAGAAGTGCAAGAGCCCCACGAAGTCCTACAAGGACGCCTCGAAGGTCGTGGCACCGGACTTCCGCTACAAGAACCTGCGCTCGGTGAAGGAGTGCATCCAGGCCGCGGGCTGGAAGTTCACCATCCAGAACCGCGACGAGGCGGTCTACGGGCAGGACACCGTCCTGGAGCAGCTGCCGGCGGCGGACTCGGACGTCCCCAAGGACGGGACGGAGTTCACCCTGGTCGTCTCCACCGGCGACCCGCAGTAGGACGCCGGGGGCGCCCCGCGGCCGCCTTTCCCGGGACGGCGCGGGCACACGCTCCCCGTTTCCCGGGACGGCGCGGGCACACGCTCCCCCGGGACGGCCGGGCACGTACCTCGGGACGGCGCGTTCACGCGCTGCGGGACGCCGGTCACGCGCCCCGGGACGCGGCCGTACGCCCCGGCGTGCGCCGGTGCGCCTGGGTGCGCCGGGACCCCGGTCACGGGAGGGTTCCTCCACCACACGATGGAGGAACCCTTGCGCACCGTCTTCCGTTCACTGACCGTCTCGGCCGTGGCCGCCGCCGTCGGCGCCCTGCTCGTCGCACCCGCGTCCGCCGCCGCTTCCGCGAGCACCGACTGCTCCTCCCCGGGGGCGTACGGCAGTGCCACCTGGACCTGGGCCGGCCGGGGCGCCCTGCGCGACCTGCGGCTGACGGCCGTGGACACCGCCGACGACTCCCGGATCGCGGGCGTGCGCCTCTACACGCTCGATACCGCCGGACACACCCGCTACTGGCAGTGGCGCCTGAACGCCAACGGTTCGGGCAGCAGCCAGAGCTGGAGCACCTCGCTGGACGACGCCCGGGGCATCTCCCGCGTCGGCGTGGAGGCCGCGGCCTTCGACGACCGCGGCTACCGGCAGCTGTGCGGGTCCGCCTCGTCGGCCAACCCCTTGCGCTAGGTCCGGCCACCGGGACACCGCCGAAGGACTGGGCTCCGCCCCGGGCCACCCTCACGGACGGCCCGGGATGCCGGTTTTGCCCCATTATGCAAATCTGAAGACGTCATTCCGACGCCTCGATTCCGACGCCTCGGTCCCGCCGCCCCGGCGTCCCCGCGTCCCGGCCGCACGGAAGGGGAGGGGCTCCCCGTGACTCGACGCCCGCGCGCGCCGCGCTGGACCGCCGGGGCCCTGCTGGCCGGGGCCGCACTGCTGGCCGCCGCACCCGCGGGAGCGCCGCCCCCCGCCCGCGCGCCCGCGGCC
>NZ_JBFRER010000191.1:0-8730 GCF_052114405.1 Streptomyces sp. M-16
GCCTCGGCCTCGAAGATGGCCTCGGCGGGCTCGGACTGGAAGTCCAACCCGGCCACCCAGATCAAGTGGGGCCTGGACTACATGAACTCCCGCTACGGCAGCCCCGTCGGCGCCTGGAACTTCTGGCAGAACAACCACTGGTACTAAACCACCGGTGGACGGCCGACAGCGGACAGCAGGCCGCGGGCCGCGGACATCCGAAAACGCCCGGCAGGGACCACCCCGCCGGGCGTTTTCGCATACCCGCGCAACCGGCTGCGATTCCTGTCCTGTCCGGTCTGCGGTGCTCCGGCCCGACCCGCTTCCTCCCCCGGGCGGGGGAGCGGGATCAACCCGGGAAGTGATGTGCGGGCCGGCCTCCGGAGGCGAGGCTCGTGCCATGACTTCGAAGACGCTGACGCCGAAGGTACCGGTGGCCTGTGGCTGGTGGGCGGGTGCTGCGGGTGCCCTCGCGATCGGGGCCGGGCTGTTCGAGGCCCGGCCGCCGGTTGCCGTGTGGGCCCTCGCGGCGGCGGCGGCAGCGGCGGGAGCGGGGCTCGCGGCGCGAGCGCGCTTACTGCTGTGGGCGGCCTGCGGGCTGTCCGTGACGGCCGGCTGCACGCTGCTGATGGACGTGCTCGCGCTGCTGTTCGGGCAGGGCGTGGACAGCGTGACGGGGGCGGTGACACACGCGCTGGGCCTGGTGGGAGCACTGCTCACGGGCGCTGCCGCCGTGGCCGCCGGTGCGAGGCGGGACGCGGCCGTGGCGGCCCGGCCGGGACCGCCGGGGCGATGGATCCCGTACGTCGGGGTGGCGACCTTCCTGCCGTACATCGCGATGAAGCTCCACTGGGCCCTGGGCGGCACCTTCGCGGGGGTGAGCGGGGCCGAGGTGCTGGCGGAGTCCGAGCGCAACGGGGCCTCGGGGGTGTGGCTGACCCTGGAACGGTGGGGGCTGGACGCCACCGTAGTGATGGCCCTCGCCGGGATCCTGCTGCTGTTCTGCCTGATCCGGCCGTGGGGCCTGCGCCTGCCGCGGTGGCTGCCGCTGACCCCGGCGCTGATCGGGACGGCCACGCTGGTGCCGTACGGGCTGCTGGGGCTGGGGTACCTGGCGCTGGCCCAGACGGGTGTGGTCGACATCCCGACCGGGAGCTTCGGCTCGGCCGACGACACCCTGCTGGTCGGGTGGATCGGGTACACGGCCTTCTCCGGATACGGTGCGGCCCTGTTGGCGGCGACCCGCTGGTACTGGCGCCGCACGCGGGGGCACGTACGGACCGGCCCGATGACACCGGACGCCGAGTCGAGCGCGGGGCCGACGGCGGAGCGATGAACCGCCGGCCGTGACGGAACTACCCGGCTCCGGCGGTCTCGATCCGTTCGAGAACCACCGTGTACAGGGACCGCTTGTCCGGTCGGGCGTGCACGGCGGCGTGCCGGAGGGCGGGGACCGCCGCCGTACCCATTCCCACGAGCCCCTCGGCCGCGGCCTTGCGGACGGCGGGATGGGGGTGCTCCAGCAAACCGGTCATCGCGGGGGCCGCGGGGGCCCAGGCCGCGTGGCAGAGCGTCCGGATCGCCGTGCGCACCAGGTCCGGCTGGGGGTCGTCCAGCAGCATCGACGTGTGGTGCAGGTGGGCCGGGCGGTCCAGCATGGCCCGCGAGGTCCGGTGGGCGTGCAGACGGACCCCGGGCCTGGGATGGCGCAGCAGCTCGGCGAGCAGCTCCCGCAGTCCGGGGTCCCGGTCCGCGTCCGGACCGCGGTGTCCCGCGGCCAGCCACGTGAGCGCCTGGCGTACCCGTGCCGGTTCGCCGCTGCGGGCCAGGTCCAGCAGCTCCTGTCGCGACGGCGGCGCCGACGCTTGCGCCGGAGCGGCCGGGGCACGGTGCCGCAGCACCGCCAGCGCGGCGGCGTCCCGTTCCGCCGCGTCCGGGCGGCGCAGCGGACCTTCGACGAGCAGCAGCCGGTCGGCTTGGTCGTCGCGCCCTTCGGCACGCAGCCGGCGACGGGCCCGGGTCAGCGCGGGGGTGCGCAGCACGGAGCGTCCGTGGAGCAGGTCGAGGAACCCCCACGCCCCGGCGTCGAGGCGCTCGCCGAGGTGCTCCGCCAGTACGTCGGCGGGGACAGCGCGCAGCGCCCGCCCGGCTGCGGAACTGCCGCCCGGCGGGTCGTGCTCCCACCATTCGAGCAGCAGCGGGACCAGCGGTTCCAGCTCGCACGCGTCGAGCCGGGCCGCCACGAGGGCCACCCGGTCGTGCAGGACCCCGTCCGCGCGCAGTTCCGCCTCGCCGATGGCGGTCAGCGCGCGGGCCGGGACGGCATCGACGCGTACGTCAACGCGGCCCCGCAGGTACGCGCGGAGCACGGCGAGCGGGGCCTCGGGCTCGGGCCACTTCGCGAGCGCCAGGGCGGCGGCGCGCCGGCGGTCGGGAGCGGGGGCCGCCAGCATGGCCAGCAGACGCTCCCGCAGCGCGGTCGAACGGGGCTGGTCGAGGTCGTCGACGTGCACGGTCCGCGGTCCCGGCGCCGCGGCGCGGGCGGTCTCGGCGATGGTCCACGAGGGCGCGTCGAGGGGCTGGACGTCCGTCATCCAGTCGACGAGCGCGGCGCGCACCTCGGGGTCGGCGCCGGGGTAGGCGTCGATCAGGGCGTCCAGGCGTTCCCGGGAGCCCGGGACGCCGTCCTGCCGTTCGCGGAGCCGGCGCAGTTCCTCACGTGCCTTCGGCGAGCGCACCGCCGCGTCGAGCGCGGCTCGCCACCGCCCTGCCCCCGCGGTGGCCGAGGGGGAGTGGTGCGGGGCGGCGAAGGCCTCACGCAGCACGGCGGCCTCCGCCTCCCAGGGGCCGGCCCCCAGCCGGGCCGAGGCGAGCGCCTGATCCAGGTCGGCACGGACCAGCACCGCGCCCAGGGCGCGCAGCAGCGTCAGGGTGGACCGGCTTCCCGCGGGCGCGGGGGGCAGCGCGCGCACCGTGCGGGCGACGGCTGCCCTCCCGGCCGCCGCGAGGCGCGGCGCGACCGCTTCGAGCACCGCGATGAGGTCGTCGCGGTCTCGGGCCGAGGCCGCGTCGGGTCCGGCGGGTCCCGCCGGATCCGCGGCTCGGGCGGCTCGGGCGAGTCCGGAGAGTCCGTCGAGGAGGACGTTCGTGGACCGGCCGAAGGCCGTCAGTTCCCCGGCCGTCCACGGCGCGGGGCAGAGCCGCAGCGTGAGCCGCAGGACGAGACGCGCCCGGACGGCGGGTTCGCGGCCGGCCAGGCGGAGCCAGTCCGCCAGCATGGGCCGCAGCGCCCGCAGCCGGGTGGGGTCCGGCAGTTCGGGCCTCGCGGCGAGGCGCAGCGCCACGGACGGGTCCCATCCCTGCTCCGTCAGCTTCCTGACGTCGTGCTCCGCCCCGGTGTCCACCGTCGGCGGCGGTACGGCGGGCGGGGTGATCCCGTGGTGGGCCATGGCCGTCGACAGGTCCCAGGCCGTACCGGAGGCGAGGCGGATCCGGCCGGTCGCCAGCAGGGTGAGGAGCGTCGGTGCGACCCGTGACGACTGGCCGTCCAGTGCGAGGACCGAGCGCGCCGACAGCGTGCGGTCGAGGCCTTCCAGCAGGAGCTCGCGGGTACGGGCGTCCTCGCTGTGTTCGGCGGCGGCGAGGACGGTGGCCGGGTAGGCGTCGCCGAGGACGCCGCGCAGTGCCTCGACGAGCGTGCCGCGCAGGCCCGGATTGTCGTGGCGCCCGAGCCAGTGGAGCATTGCCGGTACGGCCAGCGGCGTGCCCGCGCCGACCAGGACCTCGGCGGCGGTCTTCTTGACGTTCATGTTCGGATGGCCGAGGCACGCGGCGATCGTGGGGGAGGCCCAGCGCGCCCGCGCGTGACCGAGCGCCAGGAGCGCCTGCCGTACGGTCTGGACGTCCTGGGCCGCGGTCAGCGCGATCAAGGTCGCCGACAGCGCCTGCGCGTCGTCCCCGGTGGCGTCGCGGGCGAGCAGCGCGATCACGTGCTTGCGCACGTGCCGGTCGCGGTGCCGCAGCAGGCGGTGCACCCGCGCACGGGTGCCCGCGTAGGGAGCACGGAGCAGCACTTCGAGCAGGATCGCCTGCTCGGCGGCCGACAGTCCGGGCCGGTCCAGCAGGTCCAGCGCCATGGTCGCCACGAGCGCGTGTCCGGCCTCCTCCGCGGTGGCCGCGTCGAGCAGGCAGGAGGGCCTGATCCGTCCCCGCTCGTGGAGGCGACGGCCCAGGCCGTGCACGGCCTCCAGGACCTCCCCGGGCACCACGGGCTCCCCGGCGGGCCGGCCGCCGTCGGAACGCGGGGCGGTTCCGCCCGGCTCGTGGGACCCCGCCAGCTCGGCCACGACGCGCAGGAGCAGGTCGGCGATGACCGGCAGCGAGCCGGCGCCCCCGTGGGCGGCCAGCCTGCGCAGTGCGGCCACCGGCCGGCCGGGGTCCAGGTGGGAACTCAGGAGGGCCAGTTCCCGCTCGTCCGGGCCGCCCAGATCCACGGCGATGCGAGGGGGCAGATCGGCGGGATCGAGACGGTCGAGGACGTCGCGCCGCTGGGCCGGATCCTGGGTCAGGTGCCACAGCACCTCAAGGGCGCGGTCGCGCACGGCACGCAGGTGCGGTGCGATCACGCCCGCGCTCTCCCCGGGGGAGGAGGAGGTGGGGGCGGTGGCCGATGCCGGGTCAGGGGCCGCTGCGAGACCGAGTCCTCGCCTCAGCACGGCCGTCGTCCGGTGCCCGCCGATGGCCTCCAGAGCGGCCAGGGCCGCAGCGGGCGCCGACGGCAGGAGGGCGATCACGGCTTCTTCGGCATCCGTGTGCCGCAACGCCCGGATCGCGTCGAGGAGCGGCCCCGGGGCGGGGGCCGAGGGAAGCGCCCGTGTGATCGCGTCGCCGATGGGAAGTTCCCCCGCCCCCTGTCCGGCCAGGGCGACCAACAGCGCGATCCGCCGAGGCCGGCACGGATCTTCGGCGGGCGCATCCACCAGTGCGCGGAACATCTCCTGCCGACAGGTGAACAGGATCGTCGCCACCTCGGCGGGGGCGATCGTGTGATCGGCGAGTGCCAGGCCGAGGACGGACGGGACCTGCGCGGCGTCGGCGAAGTGCCCACGCCGGTGGAGCCCCCGCAGACAGGTCATCGCGGGCCCGCCGAACAGCAACGGATCCCGTGCGGCGACGGCCGTCAACGCGCTGATGTCACCCCGGGCCGCCAGGTCACCGAGCAGCTCCATCCCGCGCCTGCGGAGCCCCGGCGGCAGATCCGGATCCTCGACGACCTGCCACAGCAGCCCGGCGTGCCCGTGGCGGGCCGCGGCCGTGAGCGCGGCGTCGGCTGCCGCGGGCCGTGCGACCACCGAATCGGCCGCCAGGAAGGGAGACAGGCACCCGAGCGGCAAGGGGGCCAACGCGGCCCACGGCTCACCGAGTTCGTCCAGCGCGGCGGCGGCGACGTCCGCGCTGCCCGCGCCGAGGAGGCCGATCAGATGGCCGCGCACCAGTACGGGGGCCAGCAGACCGGCGTGCAGCCCCTCCCGGGCCAGTCGCAGCGCCGCGGCCTGCAGCACCGGGTCACCGCTGTCCACCAGCTCGTCCACGAGCTGTTCCGGCCGGTGCGCGCGGGTGACGGTCGTCTCCCGCACGGCCTGGTACAGCAGTTCGCCCGGAGCTTCCTTCCGGAGCGCCGTGGGCTCGTTCAGCAGCTCGGCGCGCAGCCAGGCGATCCGCACCCGTGCGGGCAGCCCGGCCGAACGCCACGCGGGTGTGCGGGGTTCCCGGAGATACGGCGCCAGTCGTTCGTAGAGCCGCGCCAGGACGAGCGCCGCCTCCGGCGGCCCCTCCACGGAGGTCGGCAGCAGCTCCGCGAGTTCGGCCATCCCCGGCGCGTCGCCCGCCCGGACCGACGCGACGCGCTCGGCCAGCAGGATCAGCCCCAGGTGCCGCACGTCCGGATCCCCGCGCCGGATCAGGGGCCCGAAGACGGCCGAGGGGCAGAGCCGTGCGTCGATGTGGCCGGACAGCCAGCGGACGTCGGCTCGACGGACCGCGTCGCGGAAGGGTTTGTCTGCGGGCGTGATCACCGTCGGATGCTAGCCGGGGCGTTCCCGGTACCACCAAGGGATTGTGCCGGGGCCGCAGGGCGGTCCGCTCCGACCGGCGCCTTCTGCTCCGGCGTCCCGCCCGCTTCGCCGCAGGGCCCCGCCCCCGGCATCCGGATCGTGCCCATCGGCGCGCACGGCTCCGGCCGTCGCGCGGTCCGAGGTGCGCTCTCCACGGAGGGGAGGTGCGATGGAAGCGGGCGGCAGTCCCTCACCCGCCCGGCGGACGCCCGGAGAGCGGCGGTGATCCTCGTGCGTGGGGTTCAACGACGGGGCGTCGGTGTGGGACGGCGCCACCACCCGCAAGGTCGGCGACGGCGCGCAGTGGGGCAGGTGCGTCACCGTCTACCACGAGCCCGGCTACGAGGGCCGGAGCCTGACCGTCCTTCCCGGACGGGGCATCGCCCAACTCCCGGCAGCCTTCGGGCACATCCGTTCCGGCCGCTTCCACAACTGCCGGCAGCCCTGACCCGGCGCCACGCGCGCCGGAGGCGCGGCGAGGCGGTGCGCGTCGGCATGCCCACGAAACTCAGGGCAGGCCGCGCCACCGCCGGGACCGGGAGATGAGCAGCAGCGGCAGGCCCACGACCCACACGAGCGCGCCGATGACGATCACTGCGCTCCAGAAGGCCGATCCCCGGCCGGCGTCCGGGGCCACCCGGGCCATGAGGAAGAACGGGCCGAGGACCAGGGCGGGACCGGCCACCCACCAGATCAGGTAGGTGGCCAGGACGTCGCGCACGCGTACGGGCGAACGTCCGAGGACGCCATAGGCGGTGGTCGACGTACCGCCTCCCACGGCGCCCGGCGCATACTGGGTGGCTCCCACCACCAGTCGGTACCGCCGCAGCGGTACGACGGGCATGTAGCTGATCACGAACCACTCGGTGGCGTGGTGGCTGCCGTCGGGCTGCCTGTGGCTGAATCCCAGGTACTTCGTACCGATGCCGTTCCACGTGGACATGCCGCATCCCCCTCGCCAGGCCCGCGGCCAACAGGCTTACACGGTAGGGGTGCCGGCGCGGCACGGCAGGAATTCGGCCAACTCGGCGCCGGAACGGGGTGGGTCCCACCGCTGCTGTCCGGCCGTAGCGGTGCCGTAGTCGTGCCGAGGCCACGCGGAAGGCAACAAAGGCGCAGGTCCGACCGCCCGTACCGGCGTGCGCAACGCTCAGGGGGCGCACGTAGCGCGGTGGGGGAGGGAAGTGCTTCCACGCGCTCCGGGCCGTGTGCACTCCGTCGCACGGCACCCACGGACGCCGGGACCCTGAACCAACGGCGCCCGTGCGGAGGCCACGGCGGGGCCGTCCCGCGCGCGGCTGCTCAGGACCTCGGCGGCCCGTCGAGGGATACGTCCAGCAGGTCGGCCACAGTCGTGAGGGCGGCGCCCAACGGGAGGCCGACCCGGGTGAGCGCATGCCGGTCGCCCCGCGTCGGATCCCGGTTGACGATCAGCACCGGCTTGCCGGCTTCGGCGGCCTGGCGGACGAACCGGAGGCCGGACATCACCGTCAGCGAGGAACCCAGCACGAGGAGCGAGGTCGCCTCGCGGACGAGCGTGCGGCAGTGCTCGACGCGCGCCGGGGGCACGCCTTCGCCGAAGAACACGACGTCGGGCTTGAGGACACCGCCGCACGCCGCGCAGGGCACCACCCGGAAGTCCCCGACCTGTTCGTCGGTGAGGTCGGCGTCACCGTCCGGGTTCATCGCGGCGGCCACGGGCTCGAAGCCGGCATTGGCCTCCTCCAGCCGTTCGGCGAGTTCCCGGCGCGAGCCGGAGGCGCCACAGGAAAGGCAGACGACCCGGCCCAGGCTCCCGTGGAGTTCCACCACGCCCTCGCTGCCGGCCGCCTGGTGAAGGCCGTCGACGTTCTGCGTGATCACCCCCGAGAGCAGACCCAGGCGTCCGAACGCTGCCACGGCCCGGTGCCCGGTGTTCGGCCGGGCGCGGCCGAACGTGCGCCAGCCGAGATGACTGCGCGCCCAGTACCGCCGCCGGGCCTGGGCGGAGCCGGTGAACGCCTGGTACGTCATCGGGGTGTGCCGGCGCAGGCTCCCCCCTTCACTCCGGTAGTCGGGGATGCCCGACTCCGTCGACAGGCCCGCTCCGCTCAGGACCAGCACCCCGCCCGCTCGCAGGGCGGCGGCGACGGGCCGTGGATCCTCGGTGCCGGGCGGCAGGTCCGCGGCCGGTGTCCAGCTCAGCGTGGGGCGCATGCGCATGCCGCCCAGCGTACGGAACGGGCAGGGCGCCGGCACAGGGCCGACGCTCGCTCCCCGCACGGGCCACGGGCCACGGCACGCTGCCGCCGGCCGACGACGCCCCGGAGGGCACCTGACACGGGTACGAGTGGTCACGTCGGGTGAGGTTCGGGGGTCCCCGTGGTGACTCGGCCCATAGGGCCCACGTCACACACGATCCGGGGTAGTAGGGGTCCACGGGGTCGGCGTCGGCGTCTGGGAGCGGCTGCGGCCTGCACGGACCCTCCCGACCCCGCCGTGGCGTCGGACCTCCCGCTGCGAGGGTCGGTAGTAGGTGGGGTCTTTGCCAGGGGGTCGGGGCGTCGGTAGAACTGGATGAGTCGCCGGGCGGCACGGGTGTTTCACCCGCCGCCCTGGATCCCCTCTGCTCCTGCGTGAGTGGTTCACGCACGTCTTC
>NZ_JBFRER010000192.1:0-8597 GCF_052114405.1 Streptomyces sp. M-16
CCCCGCGGGTCACCCCGTCCGGTCGGCGCCGCCGCGGCACGGTCGTCGGCAGCGCCGCCGCGGCCCGCGACAACTGGCGGCGCATCGTGCCGCAGGCACTGGTCGTCGCCTTCCTCGCGGGCGGCACCACCGCCTTCGTCGCCGCCGACAAGGCCGTCCGCCTCACCGTCGAAGGAGTCCCCCGCACCCTGCACACCTTCGCCGGCAGCGTCGACGACCTCCTCGACGCCGAGGGCCTCGGCGTCGGCCCGCACGACCTCGTCGCCCCCGCCCGAGGATCCGCCCTCGACGACGGCGAGCAGGTCGTCGTCCGCTACGGCCGGCCCCTCCGGCTCACCCTCGACGGCAACAGCCGCCAGGTGTGGACGACCTCCGCCACCGTCGAGGGCGCGCTGCGCCAGCTCGGAGTCCGCGTCGAGGGCGCCTACCTCTCCGCCCCCCGCACCGCGCCCGTCCCCCGCTCCGGCCTCACCCTGGGCGTCCGTACCGAACGCGGCGTCACCTTCATGGCCGACGGCCGCGAACGCACCATCCGCACCAACGCGGCCACCGTCCAGGAGGCCCTGGACCAGGCCGGCATCACCCTGCGCGGAGAGGACACCACCTCCGTGCCCCCCGACTCCTTCCCCCGCGACGGCCAGACCGTCACCGTGCTGCGCATCACCGGCACCCGCGAGGTCCGCGAGGAGCGCATCCCGTACGAGACCGAGCGCGTCGAGGACGACACCCTCTTCGCGGGCACCGAGGTCGTCGAACGCGTGGGCCGGCCCGGCGCGCGCCGCGTCACGTACGGGCTCCGCACCGTCAACGGCGTCCGCCAGGAGCCCCGCAGGATCGCCGAGGAGGTCGTGCGGGAGCCGGTCGGCCAGCTCGTCAAGGTCGGCACGAAGCCGCTGCCCGCCTCCGTGGCCGGCGCCGACGGCCTGGACTGGGACGCCCTGGCCCAGTGCGAGTCCGGGGGCCGCGCCTCCGCCACCGACGCCTCGGGGACCTACGGCGGCCTCTACCAGTTCGACGTACAGACCTGGCACGCCCTCGGCGGCAGCGGCCGCCCCCAGGACGCCCCGGGCAGCGAGCAGACGTACCGGGCGAAGAAGCTCTACGTGCAGCGGGGGGCGAGCCCCTGGCCCCACTGCGGGAGAAGGCTCACCCACTGACCTCCGTCGTCGAAGCGACATCCGGCCCGTGTCGCTTTGTCGACATAACCCGTCCCCCGCCGACCCCGCGCCCCCCCGTCCACGGGTCACGAGGAGCCGCCCCGGGGGCCGGGTTCCGCCCCCACGCCCGCCCCGCCCCTCCACGACGGGATCGCCGCCGCGGAGCGGACACCCGGTCCGGCTCGGGATCACCCGGCCGATCTGAGACGCTTTACCGGTGAGCACCGCAGAGCAGCAGCCCCCCGCGACCCCTTCCGACGCCCTCCTCGGCCCGGCCGACATCCGAGAGCTGGCCGAGGTCCTCGGCGTACGCCCGACGAAGCAGAAGGGGCAGAACTTCGTCATCGACGCCAACACGGTGCGCCGGATCGTCCGCACCGCCGAGGTGCGCCCGGACGACGTGGTCGTCGAGGTCGGCCCCGGCCTCGGCTCGCTGACGCTCGCCCTGCTGGAGGCCGCCGACCGGGTGGTCGCCGTCGAGATCGACGACATCCTGGCCGCCGCGCTGCCCGCCACCATCGAGGCGCGGATGCCGCGGAAGAAGGACCATTTCGCGCTGGTCCACTCCGACGCGATGCTCGTGACCGAGCTGCCCGGCCCGGCGCCGACCGCGCTCGTCGCGAACCTGCCGTACAACGTGGCCGTCCCGGTGCTGCTGACGATGCTCGACCGGTTCCCGACCATCGAGCGGACCCTCGTCATGGTCCAGGCGGAGGTCGCCGACCGGCTCGCCGCCCGCCCCGGGAACAAGGTCTACGGTGTCCCCTCGGTCAAGGCCAACTGGTACGCGGACGTCAAGCGGGCCGGGTCCATCGGCCGCAACGTCTTCTGGCCCGCGCCGAACGTCGACTCCGGGCTCGTCTCCCTCGTGCGCCGCGCCGAGCCGGTGAAGACCACCGCCACCAAGGCGGAGGTCTTCGCGGTCGTCGACGCCGCCTTCGCGCAGCGCCGCAAGGGCCTGCGCGCCGCACTCGCGGGCTGGGCCGGGTCGGCCGCGGGCGCCGAGGCGGCGCTGGTCGCCGCCGGGATCCCGCCGCTGGCCCGCGGCGAGTCCCTCACCGTGGAGGAGTTCGCGGCGATCGCCGAGCACAAGCCCGCCGCCGAGAGGCCCGCGCTGTGAGCGCCCGCACGACGGGCACCGAAGTGACCGGCCCCGACGCGGCCGGCCCCGACGCGGCCGGCCCCGACGCGGCGGGAGCCCGTACGGCGAGCGCCCGCACGACGGGCGCCGCGGCCGGCTCCGGCGCGGGGGTGACCGTACGGGTCCCCGCGAAGGTCAACGTCCAGCTGGCGGTGGGCGCGGCCCGCCCCGACGGCTTCCACGACCTGGCCAGCGTCTTCCTGGCCGTCTCCCTCTTCGACGAGGTGACGGCGACCCCGGCCGACGCGCTGCGGGTGACCTGCGCCGGACCCGACGCCGACCAGGTCCCCCTGGACCGCACGAACCTCGCGGCGCGGGCCGCCGAGGTCCTCGCCGCCCGCGCCGGGATCTCCCCGGACGTGCACCTCCACATCGCGAAGAACATCCCCGTCGCCGGCGGCATGGCCGGCGGCAGCGCCGACGGCGCTGCGGCGCTGCTGGCCTGCGACGCGCTCTGGGGCCTGGACACCCCGCGCGAGGATCTCCTCGCCCTCTGCGCGGAGCTGGGCAGCGACGTCCCCTTCAGCCTGGTGGGCGGCGCGGCGCTCGGCACGGGACGCGGCGAGGTGCTGGCGCCCGTCGTGGCCGGCACCTTCCACTGGGTGTTCGCCGTCGCGCACGGCGGCCTGTCCACCCCGGCGGTGTTCCGCGAGTTCGACCGGCTGACCGAGGGCGTCGACGTACCCGTCCCGCAGGCCTCCCCGGTGCTGCTCGCCGCGCTCGCCTCCGGCGACCCGGACGCGCTCGCTGCGGCCCTGGTCAACGACCTCCAGCCGGCGGCGCTCTCGCTGCGGCCGCAACTGGCCGCCACCCTCGCGGCGGGCGCCGACGCGGGGGCGCTGGCCGGGCTGGTGTCGGGCTCCGGGCCCACCACCGCCTTCCTGGTCCGCGATCCGGAGTCCGCCGGGAAGGTCGCCGCGGCCCTCGAAGCGTCCGGCACCTGCCGGGCCACCCGGATCACCGCGTCGCCGGCCCCCGGGGCGACGGTGGTTCCCACCTGACGGGCGGCTACTCAGGGCGCGGATGAGTATCCGCGCCCTGCCGGCGGCCCGGCGGCGCGCGGGACCGTGTGGGCATGACAGTCAGTGCGCGCGCCATGGCCGCGGCCACCCCCACCGCCCGGGACCGCTACGTCGACCTGCTCCGGGTCGCCTCCCTCGCCACCGTGGTGTTCGGCCACTGGCTGATGGCCGCGGTCAGCGGGGACGGCATAGGGAACCTGCTCGCCCTCGTCCCCCCGCTCCAGGTCCTCACCTGGGCCCTCCAGGTCATGCCGGTGTTCTTCTTCGTCGGCGGGTTCTCCCACGCCCTGTCCTACCGGTCGCTGGAGCGCAGGTACCCCGGCCGGCCCGGGTACGCCGTCTTCCTGCGCGCCCGCCTGCGGCGGCTGCTGCGGCCCACCCTGGTGTTCGTCCTGGTCTGGGCCGTCCTCGCGCTGGCCGTGCAGCTCGCCGGGCACGGTGGCGGCCGGCTGACGGGCGCCGCGCTGCGCACGGTCACGCAGCCGCTGTGGTTCATCGGGATCTACCTCGCCATGGTCGCCCTCACGCCGCCGCTGCTGAGGATGCACGCCCGCCACGGCTGGGCCGCGTTCGCCGCGCCGGCCGCGGCGGCCGCGCTGGTCGACGTGCTGCGCTTCGCGCTCGGGGTCCCGTACGTGGAGTTCCTGAACTTCGCCCTCGTCTGGCTCGCCGTGCACCAGCTCGGCTTCCTGCGCGCCGACGGCCGGATCACCCGGCCCGCCGTCCTCGGGGCCGCCGGACTGGCCGGTGCGGTACTGCTGGTGGCGTTCGGGCCGTACCCGCTGTCCATGGTCGGGATGCCCGGCGAGAAGGTGTCCAACATGGCCCCGCCCACCCTCGCCCTGCTCTGCCACGGCATGTGGCTGGTCGGCGCGGTCCAGCTGCTCGCCCGCCCCGCCGGCGCCTGGCTGGCCCGGCCCCGCGTCTGGCACGGGGTCGTCGCCGCCAACAGGGTCGCCATGACCGCCTTCCTGTGGCACCTCACCGCCATGCTCGGCGTGTACGCGGTCCAGCTCCTGCTCGGCATGGCCCTCCCGGAGCCGGCCACCGGCGCCTGGTGGGCGCAGGTGCCGGTGCGGATCGTGCTCGCCGTGGCCCTGACCGCCCTCCTCGTGGCCTGCTTCCGCCGCTTCGAGGCCCCGGGCGCGAGCGCCCGCGGCGCCGTCCGCGACGAAGGCCCCGGCAGCGGGCCCGTCGCCGCCGCCGGGATCACCCTGTGCCTGCTGGGGATCCTGGGCCTGTCCATGACCGGCCTCGGCGGTCTCCTCCAGGGCCACAGCGCCGTCCTGATCGCCCTTCCGGTCACCGCGCCCGCCGCCATCGGCATGGCCGTCGGAGGCGCCTTGCTGGTGGAACGGTCGGGGTCGGCCCGGAGGGTTAGGCTGAGGGGCTGATCCACACCCCTTCCCTGGAGCGCGTCTGATGGCCGTCAATCTGGTCAATGTCGAGGCAGTCAGCAAGGTGTACGGCACCCGTACCCTGCTCGACGGCATCTCCCTCGGCGTGTCCGAGGGGGACCGGATCGGTGTCGTGGGCCGCAACGGCGACGGCAAGACCACCCTCATCCGGATGCTCGCCAAGCTGGAGGAACCCGACACGGGACGGGTCACCCAGAACAGCGGCCTGCGCATGGGCGTGCTCACCCAGCACGACTCCCTCGACCCCACGGCCACGATCCGGCACGAGATCATCCGTGACATGGCCGACCACGAGTGGGCCGGCAACGCCAAGATCCGCGACGTGCTGACCGGGCTCTTCGGCGGGCTCGACCTGCCGGGCTTCGGCCAGGGCCTCGACACCGTCATCGGCCCCCTCTCCGGCGGTGAGCGCCGCCGCATCGCGCTCGCCCAGCTGCTCATCGCCGACCAGGAACTCCTCGTCCTCGACGAGCCCACCAACCACCTCGACGTCGAGGGAATCTCCTGGCTGGCCAAGCACCTCCAGGAGCGCCGCTCCGCGCTCGTGTGCGTCACCCACGACCGCTGGTTCCTCGACCAGGTCTGCACCCGCATGTGGGACGTGCAGCGCGGTGAGGTCCACGAGTACGAGGGCGGCTACAGCGACTACGTCTTCGCGCGGGCCGAGCGCGAACGCATCGCCGCCACCGAGGAGCAGAAGCGGCAGAACCTGATGCGCAAGGAGCTGGCCTGGCTGCGCCGCGGCGCCCCCGCGCGCACCTCGAAGCCGCGTTACCGCATCGAGGCCGCCAACGAGCTGATCGCCGACGTGCCGCCGCCGCGCGACACCTCCGAGCTGATGCGCTTCGCCAACGCCCGCCTGGGCAAGACCGTCTTCGACCTGGAGGACGTGTCCGTCCAGGCCGGTCCCAAGGTCCTGCTCAAGCACCTCACCTGGCACCTGGGCCCCGGCGACCGCGTCGGCCTCGTCGGTGTCAACGGCGCCGGCAAGACCTCCCTGCTGCGCGCCCTCGCCGAGGCCGCCCGTACGCAGGGCGAGGTGCAGCCCGCGGCCGGCAGCATCACCGTCGGCAAGACGGTCAGGCTGGCCTACCTCTCCCAGGAGGTCGGCGAACTCGACCCGTCGCTGCGCGTCCTGGAGGCCGTCCAGCGCGTCCGTGACCGCGTGGACCTGGGCAAGGGCCGCGAGATGACGGCGGGCCAGCTGTGCGAGCAGTTCGGCTTCACCAAGGAGAAGCAGTGGACGCCCGTCGGTGACCTCTCCGGTGGTGAGCGGCGCCGGCTGCAGATCCTGCGGCTGCTGATGGACGAGCCCAACGTCCTCTTCCTCGACGAGCCCACCAACGACCTCGACATCGAGACGCTGACCCAGCTGGAGGACCTCCTCGACGGCTGGCCCGGCTCGATGATCGTGATCTCCCACGACCGGTTCTTCGTCGAGCGCACCACCGACACGGTGATGGCGCTGCTGGGCGACGCGAGCCTGCGGATGCTGCCGCGCGGCCTCGACGAGTACCTGGAGCGCCGGCAGCGGATGATCGAGGCGGCCGCTCCGGCGCCCGTCCCGGCGGCCGCCGCCAAGTCCTCCGCCTCGGGCGACTCGCGCGCCGCGAAGAAGGAGCTCCAGAAGATCGAGCGCCAGCTCAACAAGATGTCGGACCGCGAGTCGAACCTGCACGCGCAGATCGCCGAGCACTCCACCGACTACGACAAGGTGGCCAAGCTCGACGCGGAGCTGCGCGAACTGATCTCCGAGCGGGACGACTTGGAGATGCGCTGGCTGGAACTGGCCGAGGAGGCCTGAGAGGACACCCCTCCGGGGCGTCAAGCTGCCTGATAACGGCGGAGTCACGGGCCGGTCCGACCTTGGGAACAGGGGTCGAACCGGCCCGTCGCATGTCGGCCACGGGTGATAGAAAGAGTCGGTTCTTTCCGCCCCGTGACCCCCGACCCGCAGATTCCCACCGCCTGACGCCGAAGGTATGCGCTGATGACCGAGCCGCCCCAGCCGCCGAACCAGCCGCCGACGCCGTCCGGTTACGGCCATCTGCCGGGCCCGCCCCAGCAGGGTTACGGACAGCCGCCGCAGGGCGCCAACCCGTACGCCCAGCAGCAGACGCCGCAGCCCCCGCCGCCGCCGCAGCAGTCCCCGCAGCCCCCCACGGTCCCGCAGGGGGGCTACGGTTTCCCGCCGCCCGGGGCGCCCACCGGCGCGCCCACCGTCGCGTACTCCGCCGCGTCGGTCCCCGGCGGCCCGGCCCGCGGACGGCGGACGGCCGTCGTGATCGCCGCGGCCGTCGCGGGCGTGCTCGTCGTCGGCACGGGCGCGTGGTTCGCCTTCCTCAAGGGCGACGACTCCGACCCGAAGAAGCCGGTCGCGCAGGGCTCCACGTCCGCCGACCCGAAGCCCTCCGGCTCCCCGTCCGTGGACAAGGGCGACGGCTCCGGCAACGGCGGGTCCGACCAGATCGACCTCAACGCGGGCCGCAAGTCCGGCGAGGACAAGGCCCTCTGGCTCAAGACCGCCAAGCTCACGGGCCCCGGCGCCGGCATTCCGACGAAGGGTCAGTGGGTGGTCGGCGACACCGTCGTCAAGACCGTCGACAAGAGCCTCGTCGCGTATGCGGCGACCGACGGCAAAGAGAAGTGGAAGCTCGACGTCCGCACCGAGATCTGCGGACTCACCGGCCAGGTGACCCCCGACGGCAAGACGGTCGTCATCGTCAAGGACGGCGCGGGCGACAGCGCGACCTGCGACCAGATGAAGCTGATCGACCTCAAGGCGGGCAAGGAGGTCTGGACGAAGCAGGTCCAGAAGGAAGGCCTCTTCGACAAGGAGATCGACGCCTCGCTCGCCTTCACCGCGGACACCCTCGTCGTCAACCGGATGGCCGGCACCTCCGCCTACCGGCTCAGCACCGGCGAGAGGCTCTTCTCCGGCACCGGCCCCGAGGGCTGCCAGCCGGCCAGCTACGCCGCCGGCAACGGCAAGCTGATCGGCATCGCCTACTGCCAGGACGGTGACCACACCGTCGAGGTCCAGGACGCGGACCCGCTGACCGGCAAGAAGACCTGGTCCTACCGGCTCCCCAAGGGCTACCAGGTCAACGCCGTGTACTCGGTCAACCCGACCGTCATCGACGCCTCGAACCGGGACACCAAGCAGCGCGCCGTCATCTCCCTCGGCAACGACGGACAGAAGCGGTCCACCATGTCCGCCCCGGGGAACTTCGCGCTCAACTGCGGCGGCAGCAGCAGCAGCGAGGGCCTGCAGTTCTGCGGCGACCGCGCCGTCGACGGCGACACCCTGTACCTGAGCACGGCCTCCGAGGATGCCACCAACAACGAGATGGTCGCCTTCGACCTCGCCAGCGGCAAGGCCAAGTGGCGCACCGCGGCCGGGGACAAGAAGATCTACGTGCCGCTCAAGGCCGCGAACGGACAGATCACGGTCTACCGGACCGGCACCCTGGACGAGCCCGGCGAGATCGTCTCCATGGCGGCGGGCGAAGGCAAGCCCAAGGTGCTCATGCGCCTGCCCTCGGGACCCTCCGCGAAGATCGAGAACTCGTTCCTCTTCGCGCAGAGGTCCTACGAGGGCGGCCGTTTCT
Source organism: Streptomyces sp. M-16 (assembly GCF_052114405.1). Classification (NCBI taxonomy): domain Bacteria; kingdom Bacillati; phylum Actinomycetota; class Actinomycetes; order Kitasatosporales; family Streptomycetaceae; genus Streptomyces; species Streptomyces sp. M-16. Next base: position 8,350 of record NZ_JBFRER010000192.1, read on the forward strand.
TCCTGTCCACGACCACGCTGAGCGGCGACGGCCAGGACGAGAAGCTCCTGATGGTCTTCGGCAAGTGAACGAGTCCACCGAGCCGCCCACCGAGAGGCAGTAGCACCCCAGATGAGCACCCCGAACACCCCGCCGCCGCCCCACCAGCCGCCCAACGGCGGCTTCGGGGCACCCCCGCCGGCCCAGCCGCCGACGGTTCCGCAGCCGCCGGCCCAGCCGCCGACCGTCCCGCAGCCGCCGGCCCAGCC
>NZ_JBFRER010000193.1:0-10512 GCF_052114405.1 Streptomyces sp. M-16
GACCGGGATCCGGCCGCGCCGGCCCCCCGGCCGCGCCGCAGCCCGCGAGCGCCGCCAGCGCCACCGCAGCGGCCAGGGCGGCCGCCGGGCCCCTTCGTGTTCGCCTCATCCCTACGGTCCTCCTCTCCGGTGTGTTCCGCGGCGTGCCGTCCGCCGTGCCGTCCGCCCGCGTGTCCGCCGTGCCACCCGTCCGGGTCACCCCCGTGCCCGCCGTGCCACCCGTCCGGGTGCCGACGCGTCCGCAGGCCGGCCGCCGCCGTACGGACCCAGGTGTAGCCGCCCTCCGTTGTTCGCCGTCGGGGCCCTGGCAGCGAACAAACAATTGCTGAACAATCCACCCCGGACCGCAGCAAAGGGGCCGGGTGGAAGGGGCCGCGCATGGCACGCAAGGAACGTCCGCTGGAAGGCGGGGACGGGCCTCTGCTGGAGTTCGCCACCGCCCTGCGCCGCCTGCGCCACGAGGCCGGATCCCCGCCGTACCGCGACCTGTCCGCGCGCGCCCACTACTCGGTGGCCACCCTCTCCGGGGCCGCCGCGGGCCGCCGGCTGCCCAGCCTGGACGTGACCCTGTCCTACGTGCGCGCCTGCGGCGGCGACCCGGGGGAGTGGGAGCGCCGCTGGCACGCCGTCGCCGTGGAACTCGCCGTCGGATCCACCGCGCCCGCCGGCTCCGGGGACGCGGCGGAGGCCACCGGCGCGACCGGGCCCGCGCGGGAGGACGGCCCGGACGGGCTTCCCTACGTCGGACTCGCCGCGTTCCGCGCCGAGGACGCCGGGCTGTTCTTCGGCCGCGAACGCCTCGTCGGGGACCTCTTCACCGCCCTGACCCGCCACCGCGTCGTGGCCCTCGTCGGCGCGTCCGGAGCCGGCAAGTCCTCGCTGCTGCACGCCGGACTGCTGCCCCGGCTGCGCGCCGACGCCCCCGCCCCCACCGTCCGCGTGTTCACCCCCGGACCCCACCCCGTCGACCGGGCCCGGCAGGCCCTGGCCGGCCACGAGGAGCCCGACTCGGCCGAACGGGTGCTGATCGTCGACCAGTTCGAGGAGGTCTTCACCGTCTGCGCGGACGCCGCCGAACGCACCCGGTTCGTCTCCACCCTCGTCGAGGCCGCCCGGCGCCCCGGCTCCGGCTGCCGCGTGGTCCTCGGCGTGCGCGCCGACTTCTACGCGCACTGCACCCGCCACCCCGAACTCGTCGAGGTGCTCCACGAGGCCCAGATCGTGGTCGGCCCGATGAGCGCCGCCGAACTGCGCCGCGCCGTGGTCGAACCCGCCCGGCGGGCCGGCCTGACCGTCGAGGGGAACCTCCAGGCCACCCTCGTCGCGCACGCCCACGGCCAGGTCGGCGCACTGCCCCTGCTCTCGCACGCCCTGCTGGAGACCTGGAGGCGCCGCCGCGGCGCGGCACTCACCCTGGACGGCTTCCACGCGGCGGGCGGCTTCGAAGGGGCCCTCGCCCAGTCCGCCGAAGCGCTCCACGCCTCCCTCTCCCCCCACCAGCAGACCCTCGCCCGACAGGTGTTCGTCCACCTCATCGCCCTCGGCGAGGGCACCGAGGACACCAAACGGCCCGTCGCGCGCGAGGAACTCGGCCAGGACGCCGACACCCGGACCGTCCTCGCCCGCGCCGCCGCGCTGCGCCTGCTGACCCTGGACCAGGGCGTGGTCGAGCTCACCCACGAGGCCCTGATCCGGGCCTGGCCCCGGCTGCGCGGCTGGATCGGCGACGACCGCGAACGGCTGCGCCGCCACCGCCAGGTCGCCGAGGCCGCACGGGCCTGGGAGGGCGTGGGACGAGACCCCGGCGCGCTGCTGCGCGGCACCCGGCTCGCCCTGGCCCGCGAGACCCTCGCCCCGCCCGCCCTCGGACTCTCCACCGGGGAACGGGAGTTCCTCGACGCCAGTACCGCCGCCGAGGCCGCCGCAGGCCACGCCGCCCGCCGCCGCACCCGCCGGCTGCGCTGTCTGGTCGGCGCGCTCGCCGTGCTCGTCGTGGTGGCCGCCGTCGCCACCGGCAACGCCGTACGGGCCGAGGGGGAGGTCACCCGCCAGCGCAACGACGCCGTCGCGCAGAACCTCGCCGACACCGCCACCGACGTCGCCGCCACCCAGGCGGGCCTCGCCGTCCAGCTGAGCCTGACCGCCCACCGCCTCTCGCCGACGGCCCGGACCCGCGACAGCCTCCTGTCCACCCTGATGACCTCGCTGCCCGCGCACGACAAGGAGGTCGTCGCCCTCGCCTACCGTCCCGACGGGCGCCAGCTCGCCACCGCCAGCGGGGACCACACCGCCCGGCTGTGGCGCACCCACGGCACCGATCGGCCCACTCTGGTGGCCACCCTCGCCGGCCACGAGGCCGACCTGCGCGCCGTGGCCTACCGGCGGGACGGCGGCCTCCTGGCCACCGCGTGCGCCGACGGCACCGTCCGGCTGTGGGACGTGGCCGACCCCGCCCACCCGGCGGTGTCCGCCGAACTGCCCGCGGACGGCGGTGACGTACGCGCCCTCGCCTTCGCCCCCGACGGCCGGACCCTGGCCACCGCCGGGGCGGACGGTGGCGTACGGCTGTGGGACGTCGGCGATCCCGCCCGGCGGCCGCCCGCGCGGACCGCGCTGCTCACCGGGCACCGCGACACCGTGCGCGCGGTCGCGTTCAGCCCCGACGGGCACGTCCTGGCCACCGCCGGGGAGGACGCCACCGTGCGCCTGGCCGACGTCACCGACCGGACCCGGCCCACCGGGCTGGCCGTCGTCACCGGCCACGACACCGCCGTCTTCTCCGTCGCCTTCGCGCCCGACGGCCGCACCCTCGCCACCGCGTCCGGAGGCCGTGCCCCGGTCCGGCTGTGGGACGTCTCCGACCCGCGCGCCCCCGCCCCGCTCGCCGCCCTCACGGGACACACCGACGTGGTCGGCGCGGTGGCCTTCAGCCCCGACGGGCGCACCCTGGCCTCCGCCGGCGACGACCGCACCGTCCGGCTGTGGAGCCTGCCCCGGGACGGCCGCCCCGCCGCGCTGGCGGTCCTGACCGGGCACACCACCGCCGTCGGCTCGGTCGCCTTCAGCCCCGACGGCACGGCCCTGGCCTCCGGGGGCTTCGACACCACCCTGCGGCTGGCCGACACCGACCTCCACCGGGCCCTCGCGGGGGCCTGCGCGCACACCGGCCCGCGGATCACGCGCGCGCAGTGGTCCTCGTACATGCCCTACCTGGACTACGCGCCGCCGTGCAGCGGCCTCGAACGCCCCTGAGCCCCAACCCCACCCCACCCCGGAAGGCAGTCCCCCCGCATGGTGAGTTCCCAGGTACCCGTCATCGACCTCGGACCGTGGCGGTCCGGCGACCCCGCCGCCCGCGCCCGGGCCGCGGCCCGCGTCGACGAGGCCCTCCAGGCCGCAGGCTTCCTGCTGGTCACCGGCCACGGTGTGGACCCGGCGCTGCCCGCCCGGATCCGGGAGGCGGCCCGCTCCTTCTTCCGGCTGCCGCCCGGGGCGAAGCGGCCCTACGCCGTCAGCGTCGGCGGGCGCGGCTGGCTCGGCCCCGGCGCCGAGGCCAACAGCTACGCCGAGGGGACGGCCTCCCCGCCCGACCTGAAGGAATCCTGGTCCTGGGCGGCGGAGGACCCGACCGGCGTGCCGTCGGTGGACGCCGAGTGGTTCCGGCCCAACGCCTGGCCCGCCGAGGTACCGGAACTACGACCGCTGGTGACCGGATACCTCGCGGCGATGCGGGCCCTGTCCGACGAGCTGCTGGAGCTGCTCGCGGTGGCCCTGACCCTGCCCGAGGACCACTTCACCCGGCACACGGGCCACCCCACCTGGGGGTTCAACGTCAACTGGTACCCGGGCGCCGCCACCGTCGGCCCGCCCCTGCCCGGCCAGTTCCGCATCGGCCCGCACACCGACTTCGGCACGGTGACGGTCCTGGACCGGGAGCCGGGCGCCGGCGGGCTCCAGATCCACACCGACGCCGAGGGCTGGCAGGACGCCCCGTACGACCCGGCCGCGCTCACCGTCAACATCGGCGACCTGCTGGCCCGCTGGACCGGCGACCGCTGGCGGGCGGGCCGCCACCGGGTCCTCCCGCCGCCCGCGCACGCCCCGGCCGAGGAACTCCTCTCCCTCGTCTACTTCTACGAGTGCGACCCGCACACCCGGGTCGAGTCCCTGCCCGCCCCGCTGGGACGGGTGGTGCACGAGCCGGTCGACTCGCACACCTACCTGCGGGCCAAGCTGGACGCGATCACCGTCTCCTGAGGCCGGCCGCCCGACGGCGGGGAGGGGGTCCGATTACCCCTGGTCGGCCGCGTTCGGCAGGATGAGGGCATGACCGAGATCCGTACCCCCCGCCTCATCCTGCGCCGCTGGAGCGACGACGACCTCGTCCCCCTGTCGGAGATCCACGCCGACCCGGAGGTGATGCGCTGGATCGGCGACGGCTCCGTCCTCGGCCTGGACGAGACCGCCGAAGCCATCGAGCGCTGGGAGGAGGAATGGGACGACGAGGGCTTCGGCGTCTTCGCCGTCGAACTCCTCGCCTCCGGCGAGCTGATCGGCGCCGTGGGCCTGACCGTCCCCGAGGGAYCGGCCGAGGTGGAGCACGCCGTGGGGATCTGCTGGCGGCTGGGCCGGCCGTTCTGGGGCCAGGGCTACGCCTCCGAAGCCGCTCACGCCACCTTGGAGTTCGCCCTCCAGGACCGCGGCCTGGACCGCGTCGTCGCCGTCAACCGGCCGGGCAACGAGGAATCCGAGAACGTGGTCCGCAAGCTCGGCATGAAGCAGGACGGCAACGCGACCGACCCGGAGACCGGAGCCCTCCTCGTCCTGCACAGCATCGACCTCACCGAGTACGAGGCCTGACCCGCCCCCGCACGGGGCAGACCGTCCGCACCGGCCGATGGGACGCCCCCGGGTCCACCGGGCCGCCCCGGGCCCTCCGCCGCCGGGCCGACGGCCCGGCGGGGGAGCGGGCACCACCACGGGGCCGGGCACCGCGGTCCTGTGACGGCCCTCAGACCTCCCTGACGAAGACGAGGGCGTCCGCCCGGCCGGTGGCGGCCGGATCGAGGGCGGCGTAGGTGTGGTCGGCGGGGACGCGGGGCGGCGGCGTCCGGTCCAGGGCCGCGGCGAGCCGGCCGGGATCGATGACGCTGCGGTCGTACGGGAGGGCCGACAGGAGCCCTTCGAGGGTGTCGGGGCCGGGTACGTCGGCGCCGCGGCTGCCGAAGGAGGTGGCGGCGAAGGCGTACCGGTCGCCGAGGCGGGCGGAGACCAGGGCACCCGCGCTCCACCAGCGCAGCCGCAGACCGGCGAACTCCATGTGGCTCGGGTCGCGCTGGAGGTGGCCGTTGTGGGCGAAGAGGAGGGTGGGGCCGCGGCGGGCCTCGCGGCGCACGATCGCGTCGAGGTGGTCGGCCATCAGCACGTCGCGCAGGGACACCAGCGCGCCCAGCCGGCCGGGCGCCGTGTCGGCCAGGCCGGCGTGGTAGCGCAGCAGTCCGGTGGCGGTCCGGGCGTGCAGGGCCGCGCGCCAGAACGCGTCGGGGCAGGTGGCCTCCGTCAGGTCGGGGGCGTGCGCGTCGAGCAGTACGCCCAGGTCGTCGGCGATCAGCCGCAGCCGCCCGGCCCCGGGGGTACGGCCGACGGACCGGGCGGGATCCATCAGGGCGGCCGGGCTCGTCCAGCGCTCGTCGGGGCCGAGCAGCGCGTCCAGGTCCGCGCCGCTCCAGGGCAGGTCGAGACGGGCGGCGAGGTACTCGCGGACCTCCGTCAGAGCCTGGCGGGGGGAGGCGGCACCGGTCGTCTCCAGGGGCGCGTCACAGCCGTAGAAGCGGAGCCGCTCGCGGGCTGGCCGCCCCTCGTTGTACGCGCGCATCCAGCGCAGGAGTTCGCGGTTGGCGGGTGAGGCGCCGAAGCCGTGGCTGAAGCCGCGCTCCATCGCCCCGTCGAGGGTCCCGGTGCCGTCGCCGACGTACGCGTCGGCGACCAGGGCCGCCAGGCAGTCGCTCTCGACGGCGATCGAGCGGTAGCCCTCGTGTTCCACGAGGTGGCGGAAGAGCTCGTTGCGCAGCTCGGGAAAGGCCTCGACGCCGTGGGTGGGTTCGCCGAGACCGAGCAGGCGGGGGGCGGGGGACAGGAGGGCGGTGAGGGCGCCGCCGGTGAAGGGACGGGCGGCGTCCCGGATCGTTGCCGTCATGACTTCAACCGTATCGTTGAAGCCTCGGTGCAAAGTTTGACGGCTCATTCCCCGGGAAATGGCCCGACAGCGAGGAGAAACCTTCAAAATGCGGTTGCGGCCCGTCGACCTGGCGCGCGAGCACGGCCTGTCCACGCAGGCGGTGCGCAACTACGAGGAGGCGGGGATCCTGCCGCCGGCCGGGCGCTCGCCCAGCGGGTACCGCCTCTACGCCCCGCGCCACGCGGCGGCGCTGCGGACCTTCCTGGCGCTGATCCCCGCCCACGGTCACGCGACGGCGGGGGCGATCATGCGGGCCGTGAACGGGGGCGAGGTCGAGGAGGCGCTGCGGCTGATCGACGGGAGCCACGCGCAACTGGCCGACGACCGGCGCACGCTGGAAGAGGTGGAGGAGGCGCTGCGCGGCCCGACGTCCCCGGGAGGGGCGCGGCGCGAGCCGGAGCGGGAGCCCGAGCCGGCGGGGGCAGTGACGTTCATCGGGCCGTTGGCGCACCGGCTCGGCATCCGCCCGGCGACGCTGCGCACGTGGGAGCGGGCCGGACTGGTCGTGCCCCGGCGGGATCCGGGCACCGGCTACCGCGTCTACACCTCCGCCGACGTGCGCGACGCGCTGCTGGCCCACCAGCTGCGGCGGGGCGGGTACGGCCTGGAGCGGATCGCGCGGGTGCTGGAGCGGGTCCGGGCGGCGGGCGGAACCGGGCCGCTGAGCGCGATGCTGCGGGAGTGGCGCGACCGGCTGACGGCGCGGGGACTGGCGATGCTGGCGGGCGCGGCCGCCCTCGACACCTACCGGCGGACCCCGTAGCGTCAGCCAAAAGTCAGGCTTTGGTAAGTCATAAGGTCTGGTTATGGGGTCATAACCGGGGGGCGGGTGCCGGGTAAGGGTCGCCTTAGTTTAGGGTTCTCTTGATCAGTCAGATTGTCGGTCGAAGGGAACCCAAGTCATGCCTCGCCCTCTGCGGGTAGCAATCGTCGGTGCCGGCCCCGCCGGTATCTACGCGGCCGACGCGCTGCTGAAATCCGAGGCGGCCGTCGCTCCCGGTGTGTCCATCGACATCTTCGAGCGGATGCCCGCCCCGTTCGGTCTGATCCGGTACGGGGTCGCCCCCGACCACCCCCGCATCAAGGGCATCATCACCGCCCTGCACCAGGTGCTCGACAAGCCCCAGGTCCGCCTGTTCGGGAACGTCGACTACCCGAACGACATCTCCCTCGACGAGCTGCACGCGTTCTACGACGCCGTGATCTTCTCCACGGGCGCCACCGCGGACCGTGCGCTCGGCATCCCGGGCGTCGAGCTCGACGGCTCCTACGGCGCCGCCGACTTCGTCTCCTGGTACGACGGCCACCCCGACGTGCCGCGCACCTGGCCGCTGGAGGCGGAGAAGGTCGCCGTGCTCGGCGTCGGCAACGTCGCCCTGGACGTGGCCCGCATCCTCGCGAAGACGGCCGACGAACTGCTGCCGACCGAGATCCCGGCGAACGTCTACGAGGGCCTGAAGGCCAACAAGGCCCTGGAGGTCCACGTCTTCGGCCGCCGCGGCCCGGCGCAGGCCAAGTTCAGCCCGATGGAGCTGCGCGAGCTCGACCACTCGCCCAACATCGAGGTCATCGTCAACCCCGAGGACATCGACTACGACGAGGGCTCGATCACCACCCGCCGCTCCAACAAGCAGGCGGACATGGTCGCCAAGACCCTGGAGAACTGGGCGATCCGCGACATCGGCGACCGCCCCCACAAGCTGTACCTGCACTTCTTCGAGTCCCCGGTCGAGATCCTCGGTGAGGACGGCAAGGTCGTCGGCCTGCGCACCGAGCGCACCGAGCTCGACGGCACGGGCAACGTCAAGGGCACCGGCGAGTTCACCACCTGGGACGTGCGGTCCGTCTACCGGGCCGTCGGCTACCTCTCCGACGAACTGCCCAAGCTCCCCTGGGACGTGGAGTCCGGCACGGTTCCCGACGAGGGCGGCCGCGTCATCGAGAACGGCGGGCACCTGGCCTCGACGTACGTGACCGGGTGGATCCGGCGCGGCCCGATCGGCCTGATCGGCCACACCAAGGGCGACGCGAACGAGACCGTCGCCAACCTGCTCGCCGACCACGCCGGGGGCCGCCTGCTCACGCCGGCCACCCCCGAGCCGGAGGCGGTCGAGGCCTTCCTCGCCGAGCGGCAGGTCCGCTTCACCACCTGGGAGGGCTGGCACAGGCTGGACGCCGCCGAGAAGGCGCTGGGCGAGCCGCAGGGCCGCGAGCGCGTGAAGATCGTGGAGCGCGAGGAGATGCTCGACGCCAGCGGCGCGTGAACGATCGAGTGGGGGCCGCCCACGCCGTTGGCGTGGTTGGTCTCCTCCCACCGCTGCAGCTCCTGCCGCAGCGGCTGGGAGAGGTAGAAGGAGCGCAGCTGGTCGGCCGTCTTGCCGTCGCCGTCGTACACGGCGTCGATGTAGGAGCCGTAGAAGTCGGAGATCCGGCTGAAGGCGCCCTCCGGGCTGCCGGACACGGACTGCGGCGGGGCGGCGGTGGCGGACGTACCGGTGACGAGGGCGAAGGAGAGTGCCGCCGCGCCGGCGGTGGCCGCCAGGGCGACGGACGTGGCGCGCTTGCTCGGGAACGTGAACACAGGTGGGTACCTTTCCCCGTTCTGACTGCGTGCCGGTACGGTCCCCGGCACTGCCCTCCAGGACGTGACGCACCGCCAACCGGTTCTCGGAGTCCGGGAAATGGCCGGAATTAGCTCGTACGGAGGATTCCGGAAATCGGCCCGCCGTCCGGAGGAATGCCGGCGGCCACCCGGGGGTTGGGACGGACGCGACATCCGACTCCGCACGCACTGGAGAGCTCATGAAGATCGGCATCATCGGCGCCGGGAACATCGGCGGCAACCTCACCCGCCGGCTCACCGCCCTCGGGCACCGGGTCTCCGTCGCGAACTCCCGCGGCCCCCAGACCCTGACCGCCCTCGTGGAGGAGACCGGGGCCACCGCCGTCACCGTCGCGGAGGCGGCCCGGGACGCCGAGGTCGTCGTGGTCACCATTCCCCTCAAGAACATCCCCGACCTGCCCGCCGGACTCTTCGACGGGGCCGCCGAGGGCTTCGTGGTCATCGACACCGGCAACTACTACCCGCGCCGCCGCGACGGCCGCATCGCCGCCATCGAGGACGAGGGCCTGACCGAGAGCCGCTGGACCGAACGCCACCTCGGTCACCCGGTGATCAAGGCCTTCAACGGCACCTACGCCGCCGACATCCTGGAGCGGCCGCGTCCGGCCGGCGACCCGGACCGCATCGCCATCCCGGTGGCGGGCGACGACGAGGCCGCCAAGAAGACCGTCCGCGCCCTCGTCGACGAGCTCGGCTTCGACACCGTCGACGCCGGCGGCATCGACGACTCCTGGCGCCAGCAGCCCGACACCCCCGTCTACGGACTGCGGGCGGGTGTGGAGGCGGTCACCCGCGCCCTGGCCGAGGCCTCGCCCGTCCGGACGGAGGAATTCCGGGGCTGAGGACCACCCCGGGTGGAGTAACTCTTCGAGGTCGAACCGTTTCTCTGTGCTACGGTGACGTTCAGTTGCAGGTGTGGTTCCCAAAGATTTCAAGCGCTTCCGTCGGATTCTCCGACGGGTGCACTTCTTAATTTCCGGATGCTTTCGGACAGGGTCAATCAACACGGCGACGCCGGCGTCGCACAGTGCGGCCCCGGGTACAGCCCCGAAGGAGAATCCATATGGCATCCGGCACCGTGAAGTGGTTCAACGCGGAAAAGGGTTTCGGCTTCATCGAGCAGGACGGCGGCGGCGCCGACGTGTTCGCCCACTACTCGAACATCGCCACCCAGGGCTTCCGTGAGCTCCAGGAGGGCCAGAAGGTGAACTTCGACGTCACGCAGGGTCAGAAGGGCCCGCAGGCCGAGAACATCGTGCCCGCCTGACGCCGACGCGCAGCCGAGAGCCGGGGCCCGCACCGATGGTGCGGGCCCCGGCCCCGTTCCCGGCCTCGCTTTCGGCCCCGGTCCCGCCGTGACCGAAGTGTCATGTGCGGACCCGCTGTGCTCGCGTCGACCGACTGCTACGTTCCTCCGGCACCGGGCACCCCGGCACCCGGGAGCCGCGGGAGGGCCGTCATGCACGTCAGATCCCGTCTCGCCGCGGCCGCGGCCGCCGCACTGCTCCTCGGCGCGGCCCTGACCGGCTGCGAGGACGGCACCGCCCCGCCGCGTCCGGCCCCCGCCCCCTCCGGGAGCCCCACCGCCCCCTCGGCCCCGCCGCCGGTGCCGCCGGCCGCGAACGCCGCCACCACGCCGGCCGCCCCGGTG
>NZ_JBFRER010000194.1:0-8514 GCF_052114405.1 Streptomyces sp. M-16
TCGTCGATGTCCGCCCGGCGCATCCATTTCCACAACGTCATCGGGTGGACCCCGAAGTCAACGGCCACCTGCTCGACCGTCACACCCGGGCCGCGGTTCCGCGCGACCCGCACGACGTCCTGGCGGAACTCTTCCGGATAAGGCTTGGGYACAGCSACATCCTTCCCACCTGCCTACAGGGCAAGCCACTTCAGATGTCACCCGATCGTGCGGCAGACCCCCGGGGGCTTCAGGCCCCGCCGCTGCCTGCGGCCACGCTTCCGGTCACTTGCGTCCACGCGGCGCAGCCACAGACCGCCGGACCCCGTCCACCAGGCCGACACCCGCCCCGGAAGTTGCGATGCTCAATGACCGCGACCCGATATGCGACCGAGCCAGCCGGCTCATTCTGCAGTGGCAGCACCCGGGTGGAGGGGGCCCGGACGCCGCCGTACCCCGCCCTTGGCCAGCCACTCGGGCGGCACGGTGTCCGGGTAGTCCTCGACCCGGCGCAGGGGGAACTCCCCCAGGCCCGGGGGCAGTGCGTGGGTGCCGGACTCCGGCAGCCGCGATGTCTGGATAAAACGGATCTACACCCCTTCGCCAAGAAACAGTGCATTCCCATCGACCCGTACCGAACCTGTCACCGCGGACGTCCTCCTTTATCCCGTTCGAAGCAATAATCGCCGCAGAAACGCCGATCGAGCCGGATCGTTACCTCAAGTTTTACCCAGATCCAGTGACATCGCGGCGGCAGCATTCTTAGCTTCCTCTTACACGCGTCTTGACGCTTCTACGTACCCCCGCGGTTCCACGCGCATCGGCGATCCCGCTCCGCGTCCCGCGTCCCCGAGGAAAGAGTTGCAACATGAAGGTCCCCAAGGCTGGTGCGATGGCCGCTGTGATCGGCCTCGCCCTGACCGCCACCGGCTGCGGCGGCGAGGAAGGACCCAAGGGGACCCTCTCCATCGGCATCGCCTTCGACCAGCCCGGTGTCGGCCTGCGCGAGGCGGGGGGCACCTTCTCCGGCTTCGACGTGGACGTCTCCAGGTACATCGCCAAGGAGCTCGGCTACAAGCCCGAGCAGATCGAGTTCAAGCGGGTCGACAGCTCCGAACGCGAGCTGCTGCTCCAGTACAACGAGGTCAAGTTCGTCGCCGCGACCTACTCGATCAACGACCAGCGCCGGGAGAAGGTCGACTTCGCGGGCCCGTACTTCACGGCCCACCAGGACCTGCTCGTCCGCGCCGACGACGCCACGATCACCAAGGCCGAGGACCTCAACAACAAGAGGCTCTGCTCCACCGCCGGCTCCACCTCGGCGCAGAACGTCAAGCAGAAGCTGGCACCGAAGGCCAGCCTGCTTGAGCTCGACGGCTACTCGGAGTGCGTGATCGCCCTCCAGGACGGCCTGGTCGACGCCATGACCACGGACAACGCGATCCTGGCCGGTTACGCCGCCCAGAAGGGCAACACGGGCAAGTTCCGCCTCGTCGGGCTGAACCTGAGCAACGAGAGCTACGGCATCGGCATCAAGAAGGGCAACCGGGATCTGCAGGCCAAGATCAACGCCGCCCTCAAGAAGATGGTCGAGGACGGCTCCTGGGAGGCGGCCGTGAAGAAGAACTTCGGCCAGGCCAACTTCAAGCACGAGCCCGCGCCGCAGGTCACCGCCGCGAGCAGCTGACGACGCCACGCCCCGGGGCGCGGCAGGAGGGGAACACGCCCCCTCGCCGCGCCCGGGTCAGGTCGCCGGCGCCTTGTCGGCCAGCACCTTGAGGAACTCCCGCATCCATGCCGGGTGGTCGGGCCGGGCCCGGGCCGAGACGAGGGTGCCGTCGACCACGGCCTCGGAGTCCTCGAAGACCGCCCCCGCCGCCTTCAGGTCCGGCGGCCGGTGGTTGATCTTGCTCGCGCAAAGGACCCTTTCCCGGAGCAAGATCGAAAGTGATCGGCGAGAGCGGTTGGGATCGCGGATTCACTGTCACAACTCGTTCCCGGGTGATGAGTTCACCGTCGAGGGCTCGCAGTATCGGCGCACCGGCCGTAACGGAAGCAACTGGCGCCCCACCGCGCTGTTCCTTGCCCCCGTCGACGAGCCGGGTCCCCGGTTCGATGCCGAATGCGAGGAGAACAATGCGTTCTGGACCTGGGCGAGCATCGAGGTCCTGCGCCGTACCGGCGCCCGGATCGAGGAACTGCTGGAGCTCACCCACCTGAGCCTTCGCCAGTACCAGGCGCCGACCGGTGAGACGGTGCCGCTGCTGCAGATCAGCCCGTCCAAGACCGACCGCGAGCGCGTCACTCCCGCCGATCCGGACCTGGTCGCGGTCCTCGCCCGGATCATTCGCCGAATTAAGGGCACTGGCGAACGGGTGCCGCTGCTGACCCGGTACGACGGCTACGAGCGGGTCTTCGGCCCACCAATGCCCCACCTGTTCCAGGGACCCTCTCAGCACCGGCTGCAGGTCATCTCCCCCAACCGAATCCGCGAGCTCCTCACGAATCAGGCGCTGCGGGCCGGCATCGTCGACGCCGACGGGACACCACTGACGTTCACGCCGCACGACTTCCGCAGAATCTTCTCGACCGAGACGGTCAACGGCGGCCTGCCGATCCACATCGCCGCGAAACTGCTCGGTCACCTCGATCTCAACACGACTCAGGCTTACGTCGCCGTCTATCCCGAGGAGGTCATCCGCCACTACCGCCAGTTCATTGACCAGCGCCGGACGCACCGTCCCAGCGAAGAATATCGCGAGCCCAGCGACACCGAGTGGCAGGATTTCCGTGACCACTTCAGTCTCCGGAAGGTCGCGCTCGGTACCTGCGACCGTCCCTATGGGACACCTTGCCAGCATGAAAATGCTTGCGTCAGATGCCCCATGCTGCGGCTCGACCTGGCCCAGGAGCCCCGGCTGCTGGAGATCGAGACCAACACCCGCCAGCGCCTCGGCGAAGCCCAGCGGATGCAGTGGCTCGGCGAGGTCGCCGGCCTGCAGGAGAGCCTTCGACACATCGCTGACAAGAAACAGCAGGTCGAACGCCTACGGGTGCAGGCAGGGCATGGTGAATCCGGGGTCGGAGCACTCGGCTAGGGTCCCCGCCCAACGAACCGCCCAGTGGCATCGCCTTCGATGAAGTCAGTACCCATGCCGACCGGCCGAGCTGGCTTCACCGCCCCAGGCCCAGCACATCGGGGCACCCTGGCGGAGGTCACGTTGATCGACTACGGCATCATGGCAGGCCACCGGAGCCGCCAGGGAGTGCACGTCATGAAGTTCATCGTTCACGACGATTCAGTCGGTCGCTCCGCGAGCAACTTCATCGCGCGGGTCGACCTGGCCAGCTTCGGCATGGGCGGACAAGTCGAACAGCTCTGGCTCAAAACCGTTGCCAACGGGACCTATGAGGTCGCCTGCATCCCGTTCTTCACCTATGGGCTCGCGCTCGGCGACACTGTGCTGCTGACGGACGACAACTACGTTAACGAGCTGGTCAGGGCGTCCGGGCATCGGGTACTGCGGATGATGTTCGTCCCCGAGTTGCCCGCCGAAGACCGCCAGCAGGCGGCAGACCGGATCAGGGCCGAGCTCAGCCAGGCGGGACTCCTGAGCGAGTGGAGCGGCGAGCGCTACGTCGCCGTCGACGTCCCGCCGAACACCGAGCCCTCCAGCCTGTTCGCTGTCATGGAGTCGGCGGTCAACGCGGGCGATGCCTTCTGGGAGTGGGCCGGCGCGAGACCCTTCATCACTCCCGCCTGACGCCGCCGAATCCCGACCCCGACACCGTGGTCGAGCGAGTCATTGCAGGGCACCCGGCATAGTGCGGAGAAGGGTGTTCTCCACCGGCGGGCAGGAAGCGTTCATGCAAGGCCACGTGGACGCGTTCCGACTGCTGGGAGGTATCCCGACCAGGCACATTCGCTACGACAACCTCAAGCCGGCCGTCTCCAAGGTCTGCTTCGGGCGCTCGAGGGTGGAGTCGCAGCGGTGGGTGGCCTTCCGCTCGCACTACGGCTTCGATGCCTTCTACTGCCGGCCGGGCATCGAGGGCGCCCACGAGAAGGGCGGGGTCGAGCACGAGGGCGGACGGTTCCGCCGCTCGCACCTGGTCCCGGTCCCAGAGGTCGACACGCTGGCCGATCTGAACCTGAAGATCGAGCAGATCGAGGCGACCGAGGACGCCCGGCACATCGACAACCGTCCCACCTCGGTGGGGTTCGACTTCGAATACGAGGCGCCGCTGCTGGCGCCCCTGCCCTTCGAGGAGTTCGACATCGGGCTCACGCTGACGCCGAAGGTCGACAAGACCTCCCGGATCACGGTCCGCCTGAACAAGTACTCGGTGCCTGCCCGGTTCATCGGCGAGAACATCCGTATCTCCCTGCGGGCGGACGAGGTCTGGGTCTTCGACCGGCACGAGATCATCGTCCGCCACCAGAGGTTGGCGGGCCGCTACGGCTTCCGTGACCTCCTGGATCACTACCTCGAGATCCTGCGGCACAAGCCCGGAGCCCTGGAGAACTCCACGGGCCTGGCCGCGGCCCGCGAGAGCGGGATGTTCACCCCCGTCCACGACGCCTTCTGGGCGGCCGCCCGCGAGGCCACAGGACGTGGGGAAGGCACCCGGGCCCTGATTGAGGTCCTGCTGCTGCATCGCAGGCTGCCTCACGAGGCCGTGGTCGCCGGAATGAACGCGGTCCTGGAGGCCGGGTCGGTCTCCCCGGACCTGGTCGCGATCGAGGCCCGCAAGGCCCTCGCGGCCGCCGGCGGGCCCCCGCCGGTCGTCATCACCCCGCCCGCGGACACCCCAGTCATCGATGGGCCCGCGCATCAGGACACTGACTCGGCCCAGGTCATCTCGCTGCCCGCGCGGCGTCCTGCCCTCCCGCCGGACACCCGGCCGGAACCCTCGCTGGCCGCCTACGGCCAGTTGCTCTCTATCCAACCGAAAGGCTCAGCATGACGCAGAGCACCACCCCCGCTTCCGCAACTCCGGGGCGGTGGGGCTCCTTCGGCCTGCCCGCTCAGCGAGGCGCCGACCCGTCGGCCGCGATCGACGCGGCCTGCCGGAACCTGGGCCTGACCACGATCCGTGACCGCTGGGAGGAGTTCGCCGCCCAGGCGCTACGCGAGCACGCCTCCTATGCGGACTTCCTGGCCGATCTCCTGGAGAGCGAATTCCAGGACCGTGACGAGCGCCGCAAGCTCCGCCGGGTCAAGGAAGCGAACTTCCCGAGGAACAAGCGGATCGAGGACTTCGACTTCTCGAAGAATCCCAACGTCCCCCAGGAGGTGATCAACACCCTCACCCAGCCCGGCTGGGTCCACGCCGGACATCCGCTCTGCCTGATCGGGGACTCCGGCACCGGCAAGTCCCACCTCCTGATCGGCCTGGGCACCGCAATCGCGGAGGCTGGCGGACGCGTCCGCTACACGACCGCCGCGAACCTGGTCAACGAGCTGGCCGAGGCCGCCGGGGACAAGCAGCTGGGCCGCACGATCAAGAAGTACGGGCGGGTGGACCTGCTCTGTCTCGACGAGCTCGGCTACGTCAAGCTCGACCGCCACGGCGCCGAACTGCTCTTCCAGATTTTCACCGAGCGCGAGGAACGGCACGCGATCGCGATCGCTTCGAACAGGCCGTTCACCGAGTGGGACCAGACCTTCACCGACAAGCGGCTCTGCCAGGCCATCGTCGACAGGCTCACGTTCGAAGCCCACATCATCGAGACCGGAACCCAGTCGTTCCGCCTCGCCAGCACCACCGCCAAGCGGCAGGCCGCCGCGGCCTGACCTCTCCGCAGACCGAAACGTCGACGGGCAGGCACCCATAAAGGTGCCCGCCCGTTCGCATGCCTGTCAGGGGACGCGCCCCGGCGGGCTCCGTGCGCGAAACGCTACCGTTCCTCGAGAGCCGCCCCCTGCACCTCGATCGCTCCGCCCCAGAACAGCCCGGAAACGTCACCCGATCGAGGGGTCACGGGAATTCTTGTGAATGGCCGGGCATGCTCCTCACCTCACTTGATCAAGCTCTCAAGAGAGTAGGGAGGCCCGGCGAGCGCCGGGCCCGGTGGGTGCTACGTCACGCTTTGGCGCCGGTCATGCCGCTGGTGACGACAATCGCGGCCACATCGCCGTTCTTGGTCCGCCCCAACCAGACGACGCCACCCGACTGGGCCGTGAACGTGACGAGATCGGCTTGTTGCGACTCGTCGCTGATCCGCTCGCAACCGTCCGGCAGCTGTCCGCTGTCACGCGGCTCCCAACGGCCATCCACACAGTTGCGAAATGGCGCGGACAAGGTCGTCCACGCACCTGCGTCGGCGAAGCAGCCAACATTGGCGTCGGAGTAAAAGCGGGGTTCCTCGCCTGGCTGAAGCCGGTCGACATCGTCTTCGATACCCAGGCCCATCTCCCACCCGATCACAGGGTCGTCGCTGATGCGCAGGCGCGTCGCGGCACACTCAACGCCATCGAAGTGCTCGCCGAAGAACTCGTACGGGCCCGCCGTCCATGCGATCTCCACGCGGTAGACGCCCGGGGGAATGCGCACCGCCAGCTCCCGCGGGGGCCTCGTTGGCACTCCCTTCTCGTATCTCCAGGTGTCATCGTCATCCCACGGCGCATCGACGACAAGACGGCCACTGGGTACACGAATAGTGGTCACCTCCTCGATGCCCGTCACAACGATGGGCGTTGTCGGATCGTCGTACACCGTCCCCAGGCGAGCGCCGGGCGTGAAAGCCGTCTCCAGGTACCAGGTGGCCTCAGGCCCGGCTGCCAGCCGAGCGTCTCCGACCCACTTCATGTCTCACCCCTCCTCGCCGCCCGGCCGGGCGGTCAACCGAAACGTATGTGGGCCCGCTGACATCGGCACTTCGCGCATCGATCTCAAGTTCCGGCTGCCCGGCCGATCACCCTGCTGCGCAGCTAGTGCTCTGACCACATAGGTTCGCCGGGTTGTTCAGGCCGCAGCAGCGAGGGGGCGGCCGCCCCAGCGGATGCCTCTCTCGCTGCGGACGCGGGCGCGTTCCTTGCGTTCGGCGGCCAGGACGTCGCGGTGGCGGGCGTTGGCGTTGCGCCAGCGCAGGTAGGCGTGCAGAGCCCGGGTCTGGACGGTGTGGTTCGGGTGATTCGAATTGGCGATGGTGAACTGCCTCAGCGGTCCGAAGCGGGCTTCGATCGGGTTGGCCCAGGAGGCGTAGGTCGGGGTGAAGCACAACTCGACCTTGTTCTTCGCAGCCCAGCGGCGGATGTCAGTGCCCTTGTGGGCGGACAGGTTGTCCATGATCACGTAGATCGGTGCTCCGTCGGACCGGGCGGCGCGGATCGACTTCAGCGCGGCCAGCGTGTTCACGGCACCTTTTTTGCGGCGGTTGACACCCCACAGGCGGTCGTCGCCGACCGAGTAGCAGCCATGGAGGTATCGGATCCCGTGGGTACGGTGATAGGTAGCCGACAGCCGGTCGGGGCGCCCCTGGCCTGCCCAGCCCGAGCCTGCGGTGGGCCGGATTCCGAGGGGGGCCGAACTCGTCGAACGCGAAGACCCGGTCCGGGAAGCGGTCCAGGACTTCCTCGATCCGGTCCAGTTTTGCCTCGCGGTCGGGATCGGGAGACTCCTTCCACGTTTTGGTCCGTTGGAAGGTGACACCGCGGCGGGCGAGGAGGCGGCGTAATGCCTCGCGGCCGACGTGTATGGTCCGGCCGTGGACTTTGCGCAGGTAGGCGGCGAGTTTGCGCAGTGACCAGCGGGTGAAAGGCTGGCCGAGCTTGACCGGGCGGGTGGTGGCCTGGAGTGACCCCCGAAATTCCGACACCTGGGCGCTGGATGTTTCGTCATCCAGGGGAAGTGATCCAAGGTGGCAAAGCGGAAGAACTACCCCGAAGAGTTCAAGCGGGGCGCGGTGGACCTGGTGCGGTCCTCGCCGGACCGTTCCCTCACCGACATCGCCCACGGCCTGGGTATCCATCTGGAGACCCTGCGCAAATGGGTCCGCGAGAACCGGGCCCGCGTCCAGGCAGCGGATGGCGGGGGTGACGCAGGCATGACCCCTGACGAGAAGGAAGAGCTCAAGCGCCTGCGGCAGGAGAATGTCCGGCTGAAGGAGGACAACGAGATCCTCCGGAAGGCCGCCGCCCATTTCGCGCGGGAGACGACACGGTGATCCGCTTCCGTTTCGTCGACGAGCACCGGAACGCCCACAGGGTGAAGCGGATGTGCGACGTTCTCGGATGGGACCGTTCCGGCTACTACACCTGGCACCAGAACAAGGAGGCACGGCAGGAGAGGGTCGATGAGGAAGAGGGCCTGGCCTGCCGTATCCGGGCGATCCACACCGATTCCCGGGGAGCCTACGGGGCCCTTCGGATCACCCGGAAACTCCGGGACCAGGGGCACGTGGTGAATCGCAAGCGTGTCGCTCGGATCATGCGGGAGCGTGAGAGCGTCGGGATAACTCGACGGAAGTCGCGGTCGCTGACGAGACAGGACCGTACGGCGCCGCCGGCGCCGGATCTGATTCTGCGGGAC
>NZ_JBFRER010000195.1:0-8418 GCF_052114405.1 Streptomyces sp. M-16
CCTCCGCGCCCGCGTCCCCGGCCACCTCCGCGCCCGCGTCCGCGGCCGCCGCGGAGCCCGCCCCGCTCTCCCCCGCCGAGGTGTTCCGCGACTCTGTGCGAGCGAAAAGCGGAACCGCACCCGCCCCCCTTCCGGACCCGACTTTCACAGGAACCACGGCGGACACGGCCGACTGCCGGTAAAGCAATCCAAAAGCCGGTGGTCCAACCGCACTGGATGGGCGTTTTGGGCAGTTATCGGGGGAGTGGATTTTGTCACCAGCATGGTTTGCAGCTGACCTGGGCGGATAGGGTGAGCGATCCGGTGCACCGGAAGCGAAGACACCGTGCACCAGCAGCCGGATCGTTGACCGCGCGCCTGGGGGGAGGCGCGTCGTGAGGCACCGACGGAGGATTCGAGCAACCGTGGATGCGCAAAGCCGTGGGCGGGCGGACGAGATCGACCCCGCAGACCAGTGGGTCCTCAATCCCCGCACTGGCAACTACGAACTGCGACTGGGCAATTCCGCTGCGCAGCAGCACTCCGTCGCCACCCCCCGCAGGACCCGCAGACGCCCCGGGGCTCCCGCCGCGCCGGCGGCCCCCTCCCCCGCGGTCCCCAAACCCCGGCGCGGCGAAGGCCCGCCCGGCGGCAGGCGCGGCGGCAAGCCCCGCGGGCCCGGCGGTGGCGGAGCAGCCAAACGGCGGCGCAGGGCACTGGCCGTCACCGGCGGGACCCTGGCGTTCCTGCTGGTCGGCGGCGGGCTGGCGTCGTACCTGTACTACCAGCACCTCAACGGCAACCTGAAGGTCATCGACACCAACGGTGCGGGCGGCAGCTTCAAGAAGGACCAGCCGATCAACATCCTGGTGATCGGCACCGACAAGCGCAGCGGCGCGGGCAACGAGGGCTACGGGGACGCCGAGAGCGTCGGCCACGCCGACACCACGATCCTCTTCCACGTGGCGAAGGACCGCAGCAACGCCACCGCCCTGTCGATCCCGCGCGACCTGATCACCGACATCCCGGTCTGCCCGACGAAGCAGCCGAACGGCTCGGTGAAGCAGATCCCCGCCACCAAGGGCAGCCGCTTCAACAACAGTCTGGGCCAGGAGGGCCGCGACCCGGGCTGCACGATGCGCACGGTCAAGCAGCTCACGGGGATCGACGTCGACAACTTCATGATGGTCGACTTCAACGCGGTCAAGAACCTGAGCACGGCGGTCGGCGGCGTGCCCGTGTGCCTGGCCAAGGACGTCAACGACCGTGACTCCAAGCTGAACCTGAAGGCCGGCGAGCACCGGCTGCAGGGCGAACAGGCGCTGGCCTTCGTACGGACCCGGCACTCCTTCGGCAACGAGAGCGATCTCGACCGGATCAAGACCCAGCAGCAGTTCCTCAGTTCGATGATGCGCGAGATGAAGTCCAAGGAGACGCTGACCAGTCCGAAGAAGTTCTTCTCGCTCGCGGAGGCGGCCACCAAGTCGCTGACCGTGGACCAGGGACTGGGGTCCATCGGCAAACTCACCGATCTCGCCGGTGAGCTGAAGGACATGAACCTGAAGAACGTCACCTTCACGACGCTGCCGGTGGTCGACAACCCGAACGAGCCGTCGAACCGGAAGGCGACCGTCGTCGTCAACTCCTCGCAGGCCGACCCCCTCCTCCAGATGATCCGCGAGGACGTCTCCCTCACCGAGGTGGAGAAGAAGGAGCACGCCGCGAAGGAGGCCGCCGGCGCCAAGCAGGACGCGCTGCTCCAGGGGAACCGGGCGCCCGCCGGGGACGTCCGGGTGGACGTGTACAACGGCGGCGGCCCGCCGGGATCGGCCTCCACCACCCTGACCTGGCTGCAGAACGCGAAGGGCGTCTACAAGGCGAGCAACCACGGCAACGCCGCGGAGCGGCTCGCGGCCACGCAGCTGGAGTACGCCCCCAACCAGGCCGACCAGGCACGGGCGCTGGCGGACATGATGGGGCTGTCCGCCGCGGCCATGAAGGTCGGCACGGTGGACGCGGGGCCGAAGACCCCGATGAAGCTGACCCTCGGCTCCGACTTCAAGGAGCCGGGTACGCCGCTCGGCGCGCCGGCCGCCCCGCAGCAGGCTCCCGAGGGGCTGCAGCGGGTCGAGGCGGACAAGGCGGTCTGCGCCAAGTGACGGGAGCGCGGTTACGCCGCCGCCACCCACCCACCGCCGCACGACCGGGCGGTAGCCGGTAGGCCCGGCACAACACCGACATCAGTGATCTTGAGGGGGGTACGCGTGAGGCACAGCAGCGTGCGGGGGGAGGGGGCGCCCGACCAGGCCACCGGCGGCATATCCGGCGGGGGGACGGGCGCTTCCGGCGCGGTGCCTCCACCGCGGTCGGGCCAGGGCGGCGCCCGGCCCGCGGGCGGCGGTGGGACACCCGTGCGGCGCAAGCGCCGGCGGGTGCTGTTCTGGGTGGCGTCCGTACTGGCGTTCCTGATCCTGGGGACGTCGGCGGCCGGGTACCTCTACTACCGTCACCTCGACGGCAACATCCGCAGCGGGCAGCGCCTCAGCGGTGAGAGCGGCGTGGAGAAGACCCACGCCAACGCCAAGGGCCAGCGCCCGCTGAATATCCTGCTGATCGGCTCCGACAGCCGCAACAAGCCTGAGAACGTGGAACTCGGCGGCAGCCGCGACACCGTGGGGAACCCCCCGCTCGCGGACGTGCAGATGCTGCTGCACGTGTCGGCGGACCGGGAGAACGCCTCGGTCGTGAGCATCCCGCGCGACACCCGGGTCGACATACCCGAGTGCACGGATCCGAAGACCGGCGAGAAGTTCAAGAAGACCAACGCGATGATCAACGAGTCGCTCGGCCGCGGCGGCCCCGGCTGCACGCTGGCCACCTGGGAGAAGCTGACCAACGTCTACATCGACCACTGGATGATGATCGACTTCTCCGGTGTCGTGAAGATGGCCGACGCCGTCGGCGGCGTCCCGGTCTGCGTCAAGGACAACGTCTGGGACCGGCCGCTGCCCACCTCGGGCGGCGGCTCCGGCCTCAAGCTCCAGAAGGGCACGACCCGGGTCAAGGGCGAGCAGGCGCTCCAGTGGCTGCGCACCCGGCACGCGTTCAGCAGCGACCTGGGCCGGGCGCAGGCCCAGCACATGTACATGAACTCGATGATGCGCGAGCTCAAGAGCCAGAACGCCTTCACCGACGTCGGCCGGATCACGGACCTGGCGGAGGCGGGCACCAAGGCGCTGGAGGTCTCCGAGGAGATCGGCTCGGTCAAGAAGCTCTACAACCTGGCCATGCAGCTCAAGGACGTCCCTACCAACCGCATCACGATGACGACCATGCCGACCTTCCAGGACCCGCGGGACGTGGACCGGCTCATCGTGAACCCGGCGGACGCCGACAAGCTGTGGACGATGCTCCGCAAGGACGTCGCGTTCGACAAGAACGGCCAGCCGCAGACCCCTCAGAGCCCCTCGGCCTCCGCGCCCGCGCCGGGTGCGTCCCAGCCCGCGCCGGGCGCCTCGCCGCCGGCCCCGGGAGGCTCGCAGCAGCCGGCCCAGCCCACCCAGGAGGCCTCGAAGGCCCCGGTCACCACCCCGGACAAGATCCCCGTCAACGTGGTCAACGGCACCGCGGCCGGCCAGCCGCTGGCGCCCCACCGGGCGAACGCGATCGCGGAGGTCCTGGTCTCCAAGGGCTTCACCGGGGCCCGGGCGGACAGCGCACTGACCCCGGAGAAGACCACCGTGGTGCGCTACCCGACGCCCGAACTGGCGGACGAGGCGCAGAGCGTGGCGGCGTCCCTGGGCATCCCGGGCACGGCGGTGCAGCAGTCGGACGAGGTCGCGAAGATCACGCTGATCGTGGGCGCTGACTGGCGCGAGGGCAACGGCTTCCCGCAGCAGACCCCGCCGGCGGCCGGTGCGATCCCGGACACGGCCGACGCGATCAACGGCTCCGACACCGGTGCCTGCATGGACGTCTACAAGCCGTACCGCTGGTGACGCGGCGCCGGTGAGCCGGCTCCGCGCACCGTCGAAGGGGTGACCCGGTCCGTACGGACCGGGTCACCCCTTCGCGTCGGTGCCCCGGCCCGTCAGGCCTCGGCCGGGTCGCGGCGCACCGACGGGCGGCGGCTGGCGATGACCTTGCGGGCGAGCGAGCGCGGACTGGTGAGGAAGCCGTAGCCCCAGCACATGTGCATCGTGGCGAGTGCCACGGGGATCTGCGCCCGGGCCTTCAGCGGCAGCCCCTTGCCCGCCGGGACGGACCCGGCGGTGATCGCGGCGAGGTAGCCGGCCGGGACGGCGAACGCCCACGGGCTGACGGCGACACCCGCGACCACCCCGGCCGCGATCGCGCAGACGGCGGTCGGCGGGGCCAGGTAGCGCAGGTTGATGGAGCCGGCGTGGTAGCGGGCCACCACGTGCCGCCAGCGGCCGTAGTCCTTGTACTGCTTGGCGAGGGCGCGTACGGAGGGCCGCGGGCGGTACTGGACCTTCAGCTCGGGCGAGAACCAGATGAGACCGCCGGCCTCGCGGATGCGGAAGTTCAGCTCCCAGTCCTGGGCGCGGATGAACTCCTCGTTGTACCCGCCCTGCTGTTCGAGGGCCTCGCGGCGGAAGACGCCGAGGTAGACGGTCTCGGCCGGGCCGGCCTGTCCACCGGTGTGGAAGGCCGCGTTGCCGACACCGATCTTCGAGGTCATCGCGGCGGCGACGGCGTCCTCCCAGGCGTTCTCGCCCTCGGCGTGCATGATGCCGCCGACGTTCTGCGCGCCGGTCTCCTCCAGGAGACGGACGGCGGTGGCGATGTAGTTCGGGGAGAGCATGCCGTGGCCGTCGACGCGCACCACGATCGGGTGGCGCGAGGCCTTGATCGCGGCGTTGAGGGCTGCGGGGGTGCGGCCGGTGGGGTTCGGGACGGTGTGGACGCGCGGGTCGTCCCGGACGAGTTCGGCGGCGATCTCGTCGGTGCGGTCCGTGGACGGCCCGAGCGCGATCACCACCTCGATCTCGCCTGCGTACTCCTGTCCGAGGATGTGCCGGACGGAGTCACGCAGGTGGCGCTCCTCGTTGAGCACCGGCATGATCACCGAAACTGCGGGCTGCTGGGCGGGCATGTGGTCCTTCACGGTCGGGTATCGGTGTCACGTTACCGCGTACGGGGGAAACGGGTGCGCGGCGGACGAGCGGTACGGACAGAGGCTGATCGTATGGGCCTACTGTTCAGACGAATCAGACGAATATGAAGAATCCGCCCGCACTGCCCCCGCGGAGGTGTCCCCCGTGCCCCAACCGCACCGTCCCACCCGACGCGCCCCCGGCTCCCAGCCGCCCCGGCCGCGGTCCGCGCGCGGCGGCGGCGGTCGCCGGACCGGGCACCGGGACGACCGGCCGCGCTGGGGGGTGCGGATCGCGGCCGTGCTCTCGCTGGTGGTGCTGGGCTCCGGGGCGGTCGGGCACGCGGTGATGACCGGCCTGGACACYGGCATCGAACGGGTCGATCCGTTCAAGGACATGAAGAACCGCCCGCAGGCCGGTCACGGCGTGAACTTCCTGCTGGTCGGCACCGACGGACGCGAGAAGATCACCCCCGAGGAGAAGCGCGAGTACCGGCTCGGCGGCGCGCCCTGCCACTGCACCGACACCGTGATGCTCGTCCACCTCTCCGCCGACAGGGAACGGGCCAGCGTCATCAGCCTGCCCCGGGACAGCTACGCCGAGGTCCCCGCGCACCAGGACCTGGTCACCGGCAGACCGCACCAGGCCCACCCGGTGAAACTGAACGCCGCCTACGCCGAGGGCGGCCCCAACCTGACCGTACGGACGGTCGAGAACATGACCCGCGTGAAGATCGACCACTACCTGGAGGTCGACTTCACCAGCTTCATGAAGACCGTCGACGCGATGGGCGGCGTCGAGATCTGCACGGCCAAGGCCATGCACGACACCTACACCGGCCTCGACCTGCTCCCCGGCACCCACCGGCTCACCGGCGGCCAGGCCCTGCAGTACGTGCGCTCGCGCCACGTGGACGGGGCCTCCGACCTGGGCCGGATGCAGCGTCAGCAGCGGTTCATCGCCGCCCTGATCAAGCAGGCCACCGGGGGCGGCGTCCTGCTGAACCCGGTGAAGTTCAAGGAGGTCAGCTCCACCCTGCTGGGGTCGGTGCGCGCCGACAGGGGCTTCGGGTCGGAGCAGATGCTGGCGCTCGGACAGGCCATGCGCGGATTCACCCCCTCCTCGTCGGAGTTCGCCTCCGTGCCGGTCGGGGACCCCTCCTTCCAGGTCAAGGGCATCGGCTCCACGGTGAAGTGGGACGAGCCGAAGGCCGCCAAGCTCTTCGAGGCGCTGCGCCAGGACCGGCCACTGGCCCCCGCCCGCCCCGGGCAGGCCCCGCGCGGGCCCGCGCCGGTCCCGGTCGACGTGCCGCCGAAGCAGATCCGCGTCCAGGTGGAGAACGGGACCCGGATCGACGGGCTCGGCGGGCGGGTGGACGCGGCCCTGCGCGCCACCGGCTTCGACACCACCCAGGCCCCGGCGGCCGGCGCCAGCCGCGAGGTCCGGCGCACGGTGATCGCGTACGACCCCCGCTGGGACCGCTCGGCGCGGACGGTGTCCACGGCGCTGCCCGGCAGCGAGCTGCGCGCGGTCGCCGGACAGGGCCGCACGGTGCTGGTGATCGCGGGCGCGGACTTCAAGAAGGCCGTGCCGGTGCGGGCCGAGGACCCGTACCAGGGCGAGTTCGGCGTGGTCACCGGGGACCAGGTGGTCTGCGGGAGCTGAGCCCCGGCGGGTTCAGCCGGTCCGCTCCAGCAGGGACACGTGCAGTCCGCGCACCTCGGTCGTCGAGGCGACCCGGTAGTGGCCCTTCAGCGCCCGGACCTGCTCGGCCGGCAGCCGGTTGTACGGGTCGTCCTTGCCGGTGTCGCGGGTGACGAGCCAGATCCGCCGGGTGTCGCCGAGGCACTGCTCGGGCCGCTCGCACTCCCGCGGGAAGAGGTCGTCCGCGTCCAGCGCCGAACGGGCCGCGAAGACGTCGTGGAGCCGGACCCGGCCGGGCAGGTAGTACTCGATCTGGAAGTCGACCATGTACACCCGGTCGGCGCCGCGGACGGGCACGAAACCGTCGCCGGGCCGGTAGCCCTGCGCGATGACCCGCGCCGCCGCCCGGCCGTCGGAGGTCTCCTTGGCCTGCTCGGTACGCAGGTGACGCTGGTCGGGCACGCCGAGCAGGACCAGCGCGGCCAGCCCGGCCGCCCCGGCCGCGCGGGGCTTGAGGGCGGCCAGTCCGGCGGCCGCCAGCACCGCCCACGCGGGCACGGTGAACAGGACGTAGCGGTCGATGAAGTACGAGGTGCTGCCCTGCGAGACCACGTAGACGGCGACGATCGGCATCGCGCCCAGCAGCAGCAGCTCCACGGCGGGGCGTCGGCCCCGGCTCCAGGCCAGCGGCAGCAGGGCCAGCGCGGCGATGCCGAGCCCGACGAGCGGGGAGGCGAAGAGGTTGTCCCACAGGCCCGCAATGTCCCGCATCCGCGGGGTCTTGATCCAGCTGATCTGCCGGCCGACCTGCTGACGCCCCAGCAGCACCAGCGGAATCACCGGCAGCAGCCCGGCGACGGCCGCCAGGGCAAAGGAGAGCACCGTGCGCCCGCGCCGGTCCCCCCACCAGCGCAGCGCCACGACCATGACGTGCGGCAGCAGGAACAGCAGGGCCACCATGTGCAGCAGCCCGGCCACCGCGACCGCCGCCGCGTACCCGGCCCAGCGCGCCGGACCCGGCCGCTCCAGCGCCCGCAGCAGCAGCCAGGTCGCGGCGGAGACGGCGAGGACGACGAAGGCGTACGAGCGGGCCTCGGTGCCGTACCGGGTGACGACGGGCAGCAGCGCGAACAGCAGCCCGGCGAAGACGGCGGTGCGGCGGTCGAACAGGGCCCGCGCGGTCAGCACCACCAGGGCGGCGGAGCCGGCCATGGCCAGGGCGGAGGGCAGCCGGAGCATCGCCGCGGAGTCCCCGAACACGGCGACCCAGCCGTGCAGCACCAGGTAGTAGAGGCCGGAGACGGCGTCGACGTGACCCAGCATCGCGAACAGCTCGCCGGTGGAGCGGGAGGCGGCGTTCCAGCTGGCCAGCTCGTCGCGCCAGAGCTGCGGGGTGCCGCCCCCGAAGGCGGTGACCGCGAGGGTCAGCAGCGCCGCCCACAGCCAGTCGGGCCCGGTCGGCCGCCGCCCACGCGGGCGGGCGGGGGCGGACAGGGCCGCGGCGGTGGTCTGGGTGGCAGTCGGCATCAGGGGTTCTCCGCGGCAGGGCCGGTCGAGGGGCAGGCCGTCGCTCGGGCGGAGCAGCCGGACGTCGACGGACCAGTCTACGGGGCCCCCGTAAGGCACGGGTATGCCCCGGAGCCCGTACGCCACGGGCGGGCGGCCGGCGGCGGGCGGC
>NZ_JBFRER010000196.1:0-14572 GCF_052114405.1 Streptomyces sp. M-16
GGCGTCGAAGCAGTCGGCGGCGGTGCGGGGGGCGACGATCGGGACGGGGGCCTCGCCGTTGCGCCCGTACATCGCCTGGAGCAGGTCGGCCTGCTCGGTCTTGGTCGGCAGACCGGTCGAGGGCCCGCCGCGCTGGATGTCCACGATCAGCAGCGGCAGCTCCAGGGAGACCGCGAGCCCGATGGTCTCCGACTTCAGGGCCACACCCGGCCCCGAGGTGGTCGTCACCCCCAGCGCACCCCCGAACGCCGCACCCAGCGCCGCACCGATACCCGCGATCTCGTCCTCGGCCTGGAACGTGCGCACACCGAAGTTCTTGTGCTTCGACAGCTCGTGCAGGATGTCCGACGCCGGAGTGATCGGGTACGAGCCCAGATAGAGCGGCAGATCGGCCTGCCGGGCCGCCGCGATCAGCCCGTACGACAGCGCCAGGTTCCCCGAGATGTTGCGGTACGTACCCGCCGGGAACGCCTTCGTCGCCGGAGCGACCTCATAGGAGACCGCGAAGTCCTCCGTCGTCTCACCGAAGTTCCACCCCGCCCGGAACGCCACGATGTTCGCCTCGGCGATGTCCGGCTTCTTCGCGAACTTCTGCCGCAGGAACTTCTCGGTGTTCTCCGTCGGACGGTGGTACATCCACGACAGCAGCCCCAGCGCGAACATGTTCTTGCTGCGCTCGGCCTCCTTGCGCGACAGCCCGAAGTCCTTCAGCGCCTCCACCGTCAGCGTGGTCAGCGGCACCCCGTGCACCCGGTAGGCGTCCAGCGAACCGTCCTCCAGCGGAGAGGTCTCGTACCCCACCTTCGCCATCGGCCGCTTCGTGAACTCGTCCGTGTTCACGATGATCTCCGCACCACGCGGCACGTCCGCGATGTTCGCCTTCAGCGCCGCCGGATTCATCGCCACCAGAACGTTCGGCGCGTCACCCGGAGTGAGGATGTCGTGATCCGCGAAATGCAGCTGGAACGACGACACACCCGGCAGCGTCCCGGCAGGCGCCCGGATCTCCGCCGGAAAATTCGGCAGCGTCGAAAGATCGTTCCCGAACGACGCCGTCTCCGACGTGAAACGGTCACCCGTCAGCTGCATACCGTCACCCGAATCACCCGCGAAACGGATGATCACACGGTCCACGCGGCGGAGCGTCCGCCCAGAACATGGTGTCCATCTGCTCGGTCAGGGTGAACTCGGCCACGAGCTCCTTCTCCAGGCTGTAGACCTGGGATTCCCCGCCCCGGGCGTTGAAGCGGCCCATCAGGTGGATGGCGCCGAAGTCGACCTCGTCGCGGTGCGGGCCCTCGGGGGTCGGTTCCCCCGTCTCGTCCGGGGTGCTGATGATCCGGAACTGGTGGCACTGGACGTCCCAGGGGTCGTCGAGCCAGGAGTCCGCGGGGACCGGGAACTTCTCGAAGTCGGCGCGCAGGAGCCGCGTCAGGAGCGGGTTGTCCAGGGTGGCCCGGCTGAGGGGGGCCACGTCGCGGTCGATGCCGCCGGCGTAGTCGTTGGCGTTCATCGACTGGAAGTAGGGCCGGTGCGGGCGCAGCCGGACCTCTCCGGTGCGGGGCACGAAGTAGAACCGGTCGTAGCGGCGCTCGCGGAAGCGGGACCCGCCCTTCAGGTACCGGTCCGTCTCCAGGTGTTCCCACTCGGCGGCCAATTCCTTGACGTGCTGCCTCAATTCGGCATCGATGACGAGCCGGTCGGCCGGCAGCAACGAATACCCATTGGCCCGCAGTTCTTCTCGTGCTTCGGTCTGCATGATTCGCTCCTCCACGCCGGATCTCACGCACTCGTGCATCCAGAGGTTCCCACAGCCGTACTGACGCTGAACTGACAGCGCCGACGGGTCAGGAGGACGTCAGCCGGTCGTCACGGCACCTGTGCTTCACTCGACCGGTATGACAGAACAATTAGTGTCCTCGCCCCGATCGGAACGCCGGACGGTTCTGGAAGAAATCGTCGTGGCGGAATTCAAGACGGCACTGCTCATGCCCGAAGACGAAGAGCTGCCGCTGGAGGACAGCTTCTTCGAGCTCGGTATGACGTCCCTGCTGCTGACCCAGGTCAAGCAGCGGCTGGAAGACCGACTGGGGCGGGGCATCAGCAGCACGGCCCTGTTCAACCAGCCCACCGTCGAGCGGCTGACCGACCATCTGGCCTCGGACGTGCTGGCCGACATCTTCGACGCGAATTGAGAGGGAGGCCGCCGCCATGCCGGAGACGCCGGACCCGCGGGATCCGTACATCATGCAGGGGATCAAGGAGATAAAGGAGAGGCTCGATATCGCGGAGGAAACGGTCCGGCGCCAGGACAGGACCCTCGGAGAATTCCTTCGCGAAAAGCACGAGCCGATCGCCGTGGTCGGCGTGGGAATGCGCCTGCCCGGCCGGAACAATTCCCTTTCGGATCTCGATTCCTTTCTGCGGGACGGTCGTTCCGGTATCGGTCCGCTGCCGCGCGACCGCTGGGTGCCGGAGGTGGCCGACGGCGACATCACCGCTCGTGCGGGCGGTTTCCTCGACCACATAGACGAATTCGACGCACAGTTCTTCAACATTCCCCCGAAGCAGGCCCCCTTCATCGATCCGGGGCAGCGGCTGCTGCTGGAGACGGTGTGGGAGGCCCTGGAGGACTCCGGCATCGATCCGGCCGTGCTGCGGCACGGCGACGGCGGTGTCTACGTGGGCGCCTCCCCCCTGGACTTCCCCCTGGAGCTGGAGGGGCTCTCGGACGAGCAGCTCGACGGGAACCTGGCGACCGGGCTCGGGGCGTACTCCCTGTCGGGGCGGCTCTCGTACTTCCTGGGCTGGCGCGGCCCGAGCCTGACGACCGACACCGCGTGCGCGGCCTCGCTGACCGCCCTGCACCTGGCGGTGGAGGGGCTGCGGCGGCGCGAGTGCGGGATCGCGCTGTGCGCCGGGGTGAACACCCTGCACAACCCGCGCTCGTACGTGATCCTCTCGCACGCCCAGATGCTGGCCCCGGACGGACACTGCAAGACCTTCGACGAGAGCGCGGACGGTTACGCGCGCGCCGAGGGCTGCGGGGTGCTGGTCCTCAAGCGGCTGTCGGACGCGGTGGCCGCGGGCGACCGGGTGCTGGCCCTCGTACGGGGCACCGCGATCGGGCAGGACGGGGAGAGCGCGGGCCTGAGCGCGCCCAACGGCACGGCGCAGGAGGCCGTGATGCGGGCGGCGCTGGCCAACGCGCGGCTGGAGCCGGGCGACATCCAGTACGTGGAGGCGCACGGGACGGGGACCCCGCTCGGCGATCCGATCGAGCTGGGGTCGGTGAACGGCGTGTTCGGCGCCTCCCACGACAAGGACGACCCGCTGGTCATCGGCTCGCTGAAGGCCAACCTGGGGCACATGGAGCCCGCGGCCGGGCTGGGCGGGCTGATCAAGGTGATCACGCAGATGCGGGCCGGCACCTTCTTCCCGCACGTGTGGCGGAACCTGTCCGGGCGGATCCCGTGGGACACGTACCCGATCGAGGTGGCCACGCAGGAGCGGCCCTGGAAGGCCCCGGTGCGCCGGGCCACCGTCAACGGCTTCGGCGTCGCCGGCGCCATCGCGGTCGCGGTACTGGAGGAGGCCCCCGCCCCGGACACCGCTCCGCCTGCCGCGCGCGAGGAGGCGTACGGGCAGGTCTTCACGCTGTCCGCCAAGTCCGGGCCGGCGCTGCGCCTCCAGGCCGAACGGTACGCGCGGTTCCTCGCCGAGCACCCCGACACCTCCCTCGCCGACCTGTGCCGCACCCGGGCCACCGCCCGCTCGCACTTCCGCTTCCGGGCGGCGGCGGCCGTCTCCTCCCTCGCGGAGCTCGGCACGCGGCTGGAGCGGTGGAGCGCGCCGCCCCGGGGCGAGGAGAAGCCCGACGCGTTCCGCAAGGTGGCCTTCCTGTTCACCGGTTCCGGTTCGCAGTACGTGGGCATGGGCCGGGCCCTGTACGGGCGCCACGCCGTGTTCACGCGCTGCGTCGACGAGTGCGACGCGCTCTTCGCCCCGCTGCTCGGGCGCTCGGTGGCCGCCGTGATGTTCGGCGACGCCGGGGACGCCGAGGAGACCCTGGCCCGTACGTCCTTCACGCACGCGGCGCTGTTCACGCTGGAGTACGCGCTGGCCCGGCTGTGGCTGTCGTGGGGGGTGCGGCCCAGCGTCCTGATCGGGCACAGCGTGGGCGAGATCGTCGCGGCCACGGTCGCCGGGCTGTTCTCGCTCGCCGACGGGGTGACCTTCCTCGCCGCGCGTTCCCGGCTGATCGAGTCGGTGTCGGCGCCGGGCGGGATGGCCGCGGTGGCGGCGCCCGCCGAGGAGGTGCGCCCGCTGCTCCTGCGGTGGCCCGAGCTGGCCGTCGCCGCCGTCAACGCGCCGGAGCAGTGCGTGGTCTCGGGCGGCGCAGGGGCGCTGGCGGAGGCCGTGGAGGCGCTGCGCGCGCGGGACTGGACGGTGACCCCGCTGCACGTGACGGCGGCGTTCCACTCGCCGCTGATGGAGGAGGTCGCCGAGCCGCTGGCCGAGGTGCTGCGGGGGATCGCCTTCCAGGAGCCGCGGCTGCCGATCGTGTCCAACCTGACGGGCCGGATCGCGGCGCCGCGGGAACTGGCGACGCCGGAGTACTGGGTGCGGCACATGACGCGGTCGGTGGAGTTCGCGGCCGGGGTGCGGACCGTCGCCGAGCGCGGCCGGCACGTGTTCCTGGAGGTGGGTCCGTCCACCGCTCTGACCTCGCTGGCCCGGCAGGCCGTGCCGCAGGAGCAGCACCGGTGGCTGAGCTGCCTGCGCCGCAAGGACACCACGGGTGCCACCCTGGACGCCGCGCTGGCCGGCGCGTACACGGCGGGGCTGACCATCGCCTGGAACGAGGTCCACGCGGAGGGTCCGGGGCGGCGGATCCCGCTGCCCGGCTACGCCTTCGACCGGCGCGCCTACCGGCTCCCGGCCCGCCCCGCGGCGCGCGCCGGGGCCGTCGGGGCCGGCCACCCGCTGCTGGGCCGCGAGGGCGGACCGGTCGGCGACCGGCGGGAGTTCACGGCCCGGATCAGTGCGGCGGCCCCCGCGTACCTGGCGGACCACACCATCGGCGGCCAGGCCTTCCTGCCCGCGGCCGCGTACCTGGAACTGCTGCTGGCGGTCCAGGACGAGGTCCACGGCGACACCGGCCGGGCGGTGGAGGACGTCCGCTTCCACGAGGCGCTGTTCCTCTCGGACCGGCCGACGCTGCTGCTCACCCGGGTGCGCACCGAGCCGGGCGGGCGGCTGTCCGTCGAGGTCTCCAGCCGCTCCGGGGACGAGCCCGGGGGCGTGGAACGGCTGCACGTGACGGCCTCGATCGCGGCGGAGGCCGCCGGCGCGGGCTCGCTGTCCGATCAGGGCCGGGCCCTGGTGGGCCTGCTGGGCGCGGTGCGGGGGGTGCGCTCCTCGAAGGCACTGGACGCCGAGGACGTGCGGGCGGCCTACGCCGAGGCCGGGCTGGAGTACGGGCCGCAGTTCCGGCGGGCCCGCTCGGTGACGGCGTACGGGCCGAACTTCGCGGTGACGGAGCTGTCCGGCGCGGACGTCTCCCGTGCCGAGCACCTCCCGCCGCCGTTGCTGGACGGGGCGACGCACGCCCTGGCCGCCCTCGCCGACGACGGCCGCCACTACGTGGCCACGAGCGTGGGCCGGCTGCGGACCTTCAAGAAGCCGCGCGGGGAGGCGTTGCGCTCCGCCGTGCGGGTCACGTGGGCCGACCGTCCGGACACCGGGGCCGGCGACGGCCCGGCCTTCACGCTGGACCTGCTGCTGCTGGAGGACGGCCCCGAGGGCGCCGGCCGGCCGGTGGCGGAACTGTCCGGGATGGGCTTCACCCGGCTGCCGGACCGGCCGGTGGAGGTGGCCGCCGGGGCCGCGGAACCGGCCGCGTCCGCGCCGGTCGACGTGGAGGCGCTGACGGCCGCGCCGCCCGAGGAGCGGCGGGCCGCGCTGGTCACGCTGGTGCGGGCCACGGTCGCCGCGCTCCTCGCGGTCGACGACCCGGAGTACGTCGACACCCGGGCGAGCTTCCTGGAGCTCGGAGTCGACTCGCTGACCGCGATCGTGCTCAGGACCCGGCTCCAGACGCGGCTGCGCGTCCCCCTGGTCTCGTCGGCGGTCTTCGACCACCCCTCGGTGGAGGAGCTCGCCGAGGTCCTGTCCGACCGGCTCGCACCCGCGCCCGTGGTGGCGGCGTCGGCCCCCTGAGCAACAGCCAACGACACAAGGGAACTCCATGGACAACCGTACGGAGGACCGGACCCTCGCCGCCCGCGCCGCGCTGCACGCCCGGACCCGGCCCGACCGGCCGGCGGTGATCTGCGAGGACCGCACGCTGACCTACGGGCAGCTGCACCGGGAGAGCAACCGCACGGCGCACGCGCTGCTGGACTCGGGTCTGGCGGCGGGCGCGCGGGTCGGCTACCTGGGCCGGGAATCGGAGCACTACTACGACCTGGCGCTGGGCTGCGCGAAGAGCGGGGCGGTGCTGGTGCCGGTGAACTCGCGGCTCACGGCCGGCGAGGTCGAGCACGTCCTGCGCGACTCGCAGGCCGAACTCCTCTTCGTGGAAAGACAGTTCAGGCCGGTCGTGGACCGGCTGCGGCCGGTGCTGCCCCGGCTGGTCCGCATCGTCGAGATGGACTCCGACGGCCATGTGGCGGGCGGGTTCCTCGACTGGAAGCGGGGGCGGCCGGACACGGAGCCGGCCCCGGCCGCCGCGGCCGGTTTCGACGCCCCGGTCGCGCAGCTGTACACGAGCGGGACGACCGGGCTGCCCAAGGGGGTGGTGCTGGCGCAGCGGACCTTCTTCACCTTCATCGCCGACACCCGGGCGGCGGGGGTCGACTGGATCGACTGGCGGCCCGAGGACCGGGGGCTGAGCTGCTTCCCCGGTCTGCACACCTCGGGCTTCGGCTGGTTCATGCACTCCTTCAACGCCGGCGCGACCACGGTGATCATGCGTCAGTTCATCGCCGACGAGGCCACCCGGCTGATCGAGCACCACGGGATCACGACGCTGTGGGCGGCGCCCGCGATGCTGCGGATGATGCTGACCGAGCGGGGCACGACCCGTGACACCTTCCGTTCGCTGCGCAAGGTGGTCTACAGCGGCTCCCCCATCGACCGCGAACTCCTGCTGACCTGCATCGACGTGCTGGGCTGCGAGCTGGCGCAGGGCTACTCCTCGGCGGAGGCGGGCAGTTTCGTGACCTGCCTGGCGCCGGAGGACCACACCCCGGACAGCCGGGTCCTCGGCTCGGCGGGCCGGGTCTGCCCCGGCAACGAGGTGCGCATCCTCGACGGGGAGGGCCGGGAGCTGCCGGCGGGCGAGGTGGGCCGGGTGGTCATCAAGAGCCCGGCGCGCTTCCTCGGGTACTGGCAGCTGCCGGAGGTGACGGCGCAGGCCCTGTCGGGCGCGTCGGGCGAGTGGCTGTCCATGGGCGACATGGGCCACCTCGACGCCGACGGCTACCTGTTCCTCGTCGACCGGGTCAACGACACCATCATCGTCGCCGGCCAGAACATCTATCCGACGGAGGTCGAGAATGCCCTGCGGGCCCATCCGGCGGTCGCCGAGGTCTCCGTGTACGGAGTCCCGCACCCCGATTGGGGCGAGGCCGTACGGGCCGCGGTGGTGCTGCGTCCCGGAGCCGAGGCCACCCCGCGCGAGTTCCTGCGGTTCATGAACGGGCGGATCGCCGGGTTCAAGATCCCGACGGGGTACGACATCGTGGCCGCGCTGCCGCGCAATCCCACCGGGAAGGTGCTGCGGCGGGTGCTGCGCGAACGGCACACGGCCGCCGCCGCGTCGCCCGCCCCGGCCACGGCGGCGTAGACCGCGATGGAGACCCTGGGCCCGCTGCCCGAGGTGCAGGGCGCGTCGCGGTGGCTGCATCCGGCCGACGCGGAACCGGACGCGGAGCTGCGGTTGTTCCTGCTGCACCACAGCGGGGGCGGCGCCTCCATGTACCGGGAGTGGCCAGCGCAGCTCCCCGGGTCGGTGTCCTGCCAGGCCGTGCAGCTGCCCGGCCGTCAGGAGCGGCGGCGCGAGGCCCCGTACACACGGCTCGGCCCGCTGGTGGAGGCCCTCGCGCGGGTGGTCTCGGACGAGCTGGACGGGCGCGCGTACGCGGTGTTCGGGCACTCCATGGGGGCGCTGCTGGGCTACCGGCTGACGGTGGAGATGGAGCGGCGGGGCCTGCCGGCCCCGGCGCTGCTCGCCGTGTCGGGGTGGGCTCCCGAGGGGTTCTCGGCGCCGGCGGCGCTGTCCCGGGACCCCCTCGAAGCGCTGCGCCTGCTGGGCGGGCTGCCGGCGGCGGTCGAGGCCGACGCGGAGCTGCTGGCGGCGGCGGTCCGGGCGATGGGCGCCGACGGCGCGGTGTGCGCGGATTTCCCGGACGACGGGGCGGCCGTGGGCTGTCCCGTCGTCGCGTACTCCGGGCGCGGGGATCCGCTCCTCGCGCCCGGGGCCATGCGGTCGTGGGCCGGTCGGACCCGTGACTTCCTGGGGTGCCGGACCTTCCCCGGGGACCACTTCTACCTGCGGACCCACGCCCGCGCCATCACGGCCGACCTGGCCCAGCTGCTGCCGCGGTACGCCGCGGGGCCCTGACCGGGCGGCGTCCCCGCAGAACCGGAGGTACACCGTCATGCTGCCCCGACCCAACGAACTCCTCGCGCGCTACGTCGCGTTGTGGAACGAGACCGACGCGCAGCGCCGGCGCGACATGGTGCACGCCCTGTACGCGCCCGACTGCACGTACGTCTTCTACCGCAAGGACCCGATCCGGGGGCACGCGGCGCTCCTGGAGCAACTGGCTTACACGCACGAGGTGTACGGCCCGATGGGGTACGAGTTCCGCTCCTCGAACAACGCGACCGGCCACCACGACGTCGTCCGGTTCAACTGGGTGATGGTCTCGGCGGCCACGGGCGAGATGGAGATGTCCGGCCAGGACATCGTCGTGCTCGCCGAGGACGGGCGAATTCAAGCCGACTACCAGTTCCACGACCGGATGCCCTCGTCGTTCGTCTACAACGACGGCTACGAGGAGCACGGCGTCGCCGTCCGCGCGGCCCAGCCCCGGCGCACCGGTGTCCCGAGCCCCTGACGGGGGCCCCGTGCGCGGACGGACCGGCCCCGCGGCCCCGCGGTGCCGCGGGGCCGGTTCCTGGCCAGGGCCATCCGGGCGGGCCCGTCCACCCCGAGCACCTCGCCGTTGGCCAGCAGGCCGCCGATGACGAGCATCAGCGTGTCGGCCAGGGCGTCGGGATCCTCGGCGCCGGCCTGGACGCCCATGTCCCGCAGCCAGTTGCGCAGGCCCTTGAGGTGCAGCGTCGCCTCCTGGCGGCCCGGGTGCGCCGGGTCGCGGAACTCGCTGGAGGTGTTGTAGTAGATGCAGCCGTGGAAGTCCGGCTCCCTGACGCTGGCCTGGAAGAACTCCATCAGCGCCATGATCTGCCGGGCCGGGTCGCCGCTGTGGGGGGCCGTGACCTCTTCGGCCTGCTCCCACCACTGCGCGTCGCTCTCCCGCAGCCAGGCGGCGATGAGCTCGTCCTTGCTGGCGAACTCGCGGTAGAGCAGGCTCTTGCCCACTCCGGTCGCGTCGATCACCTGCTGCATGCCGACGGCCCGGACCCCCTGTTCACCGAAGAGTTTGGCCGAGGCCTCCAGAATCCGCCGCCTCGTACCTGGTGCCGGTGTACGCGCCATGTCTGAACTCCTTCCCCTCTCCCCCGCGGATCCCAGCATACGTTTGACAGCTGGGTTTGTGAGCGCTAGAAATGGACCGATCAGTCCCGGACTGATCGGTCCGTCATTCTTCACCATGTTGCGGCCCACTGCTTCCGACGACCCTCCGATCGGAGTCTGATCATGACCGAGGCATCACCGACCTCTCCCCCCATCGCACGGACGGCGTTACCGTCCACCCCCGTGGTCAAGAGCCTGCCCCTGCTGCTCCTGGTCGTGTGCGCGGTGCAGTTCCTGGACGCGATGGACATCGCGAGCATGGGACCGGCCCTCCCCCTGGTCCAGGCGGACCTGGGCATGTCGACCTCCGCACTCCAGTGGGTCGTCTCCGCCTACGCGCTCGGATTCGGCGGGTTCCTGCTGCTGGGCGGCCGGCTGGCCGACCTCTACAACCGCAAGAAGCTGCTGATCGGCTTCCTCGCCGTCTTCGTGGTGGCGAGCATCCTCGGCGGCATCGCCGACAACGGAGTGCTCCTGGTCGTCGCCCGTCTCCTCAAGGGCGTCAGCGCCGGCATCACCGCACCCGCCGCCATGGCGATCCTGCTCGACGCCTTCCGTGACGAGCAGTCACGCAACCGCGCGCTCGGCACCTTCCTGGCCGTGGCCTCGGCCGGCTACTCGCTCGGCCTGATCCTCGGCGGCCTGATGGCGGGCGTCTCCTGGCGCCTGGTCCTGTTCGCCCCGGCCGTGGCCGGTGTCCTGGTCGCCCTGCTCGCCGCCTCCGTGGTACCCGCCCAGCAGGAGAAGGGCAAGAGCGGAAGCATCGACATCCTCGGCGCCGTCACGGTGACGGCCGGCGCGGTGGCCCTCGTGTACGGGCTCAGCCGGGCCGCGAGCGACGGCTGGAGCGACGCGCAGACGATCGGTTCGCTCATCGCCGCCGCGGTCCTCTTCCCGCTGTTCGCCGTGGTCGAGAGCCGGCACCCGGCGCCGCTGGTCCCGCTCTCCGTCTTCCGCAAGGGCCAGCTGACCCGCGCCCTGGTCTCGATGCTCTTCTTCGGCGCCTACGTCTCCTTCCAGTTCGTGCTCACCCTCTACTACCAGGAGCAGCTGGGCTGGAGCCCGCTGGAGGCCGGCCTCGCCTTCCTCCTCGGCGGCGTGCTGACCGCGGGCACCGCCCGCTACGGCGCGGCCCTGGTCACCAAGTACGGCGCCTGGCCCGTCGCCACGGGCGGCCTGGTCCTGCTGAGCATCGGCTACCTCGGCTGGGTCCTGCTCATGGGTCAGGTCGACCCGCTGGTCACGCTGTTCGCGCAGCAGCTCCTCGGCGGCCTCGGCTTCGCCGCGGTCTACCCGGCGCTGAACATCGCGGCCGTCGGCACCGCCGAGCCCGACGAGCAGGGCCTGGTCTCGGGCCTGTTCAACGCCGGCGCGCAGATCGGCAACGGTGTGGTCATCGCCGTCACCGCCACCGCCTTCTCGCTCTCCACCGGCGGGATCGCCCCGTACCGGGCGGGCCTGTGGACCGTCACGGTCATCACCCTCGCCGTCACCCTCGTGGCGCTGGCGGGCGCCGCCCGCTACCGCCAGAAGGCCGCGGCCTGACCGGAGGGCGGCGCCGCCGCGGCGGCGACGCCCTCCCCCCGATCGGCCGTGCAACACGTCTGGCGCACCCATTGGATCCCCCGCATCCGGCGCCGGACGTGTTGCACGGCCTTTGTCGCGTTCGCTCCCCGGCGGGGCCTCCGGGCGGAGGCGGGGCTCCTTTGGCTTCATTGACACGCTCCTACCTGACCAAGTACGGTCGGGACCGATCGGTCCACTAGGAATTCAGTACCGCATGAGTACCGCTTCCGGCACCGAATCGATCACCCGGCGCCAGTGCACACGACACCGTTCTCTTTCCATCTCGCGGGGAGATGTTTGTGTTGCTGTTCTCAGTCCTAGGCTCCATTGAAATAATGAAACAGCGGGTCGCCGTGCGACTCGGCGGCGCCATGCAGCAGACGCTCCTGGCGACCCTGCTCGCGGCCGGCGGATCGCTCGTCACGGTCGACTCCCTCATCCTCGAACTCTGGGGGACCACACCCCCCAACAAGGTCGAGAACGCCCTCCAGGCGCAGGTCAGCAGGGTGCGCAGAACCCTCGCCGCGGTGGAGCCCGACCGGGAGGGATCGCGGGTGGTGACGAGCACCTCCGGCTACATGTTCCTCTTCGACCGGTGGGAACTCGACGCCTACCTGTTCCTCGACACCGTGGACGCGATCCACGCGAGAACCGGCACGGACACCCTGTCCGAGCACCGCCAGAACGTCGCCGACCTCCGCGCCGGACTCTCCCGCTGGAGGGGCCCCGTATTCGGCGGACTGGCCGGCGGACCGATCTGCCAGACCGCCTCCACGAGATATATGGAGGCGCGGAATTCGGCGCTCATTCTGCTTTACGATCTCGAACTGCGCACCGGCGGTCACGAACGGATCCTCCCGGAGCTGACCGAGCTCTACTCCCGCAACCCGAACCACGAGCAGTTCTGCATGCTCCTCATGCGGGCCCTGTACCGGTGCGGCCGGCAGCTCGACGCCCTGACGGTCTACCGCCAGTGCCGCCACAACATGATCGAGTCGCAGGGCATCGAGCCCTCCCCCGTACTGAGCCAGT
Source organism: Streptomyces sp. M-16 (assembly GCF_052114405.1). Taxonomy (NCBI): domain Bacteria; kingdom Bacillati; phylum Actinomycetota; class Actinomycetes; order Kitasatosporales; family Streptomycetaceae; genus Streptomyces; species Streptomyces sp. M-16. The sequence goes on from NZ_JBFRER010000196.1 coordinate 12,368, forward strand.
ACGAGCGGGCGATCCTCACCCACGACCCGATGCTGCTCCAGAACGAGCCCTACTGGCCTGTGCCGGCCCTCGTCGCGAGCTAGGGAAGAGCCCGGACATGGGCGACGCCCTGTTGCTGGTCGCGCACGGCAGCCGCGATCCGCGCCACGCGACCACGGTCCGCACCCTCACCCGCGGGATCCGGTCGACGAGGCCCGGACTGCGCGTGAGCACGGCCTTCCTCGACTTCGACGCCCCCTCCGTACCGGAGGAGCTGGCGCGGGCGGCCCGTCACGGAGCCGCCCGGCTGGTGGTGCAGCCGCTGCTCCTGACCCGGGCCTTCCACGCGAAGACGGACCTGCCCGGCGCCCTGCGCCGGGCACCGGCCTCCCTCACGGTGCGCCAGAACCGCGTCCTGGGACCGGATCCGCTGCTCACCGCCGCACTGGAACGCCGGCTGTACGAGGCCGGGCTCGCCCCGGACGAACGCGCCACGACCGGCGTGGTCCTCGCGGCCGCCGGCAGCGGCGACCCGGAGGTGGCCGCCACGCTCGCCGGGATCGCCCGGCGGTGGCAGCGCACCGGCGGCTGGCACTCCGTACGCTTCGCCTGCGCCTCCCGCGGCCCCCGCACCGAGGACGCCGTACGGGCGCTGCGCGCCGGGGGCGCCCGGCGGATCGCGGTCGCCCCGTACGTCCTGGCGCCGGGAAGGCTCCCGGACCGGATCGCCGAGGGCGCCCGCGGCGCAGGGGCGGACGTGCTGGGCGCGGTGCTCGGCGCCGCCCCGGAACTGGCCCGCCTCGTCCTGCTCCGGTACGACGCGGCCGTCCGCGTCCCGGCCCTGACGGGCTGACACCGGCCGGTGCCCGGAGGGCCGCCCCGGGCCGGGTCCCTCACGGGCGCAAGCCCCGTCGGCGCAGCATCCGGCGCTCCAGCGGGCCGAAGACCAGCAGGTCGACGACGACGCCGACCAGCAGGATCAGCACGATGGCGAGGAAGATCCGCGCCATGTCGGAGGTTTCGCGCCCGGACTCCAGCAACTGGCCGAGCCCCAGGCCCAGGTCGGGTGAGCTGGCGATGATCTCGGCGGCCATCAGGGAGCGCCAGGAGAAGGCCCAGCCCTGCTTGAGGCCGGCCAGGTAGCCGGGCAGCGCGGCGGGCATGACCACGTGCCGGGCGCCGCGCAGGCCGGTGGCGCCCAGGGAGCGGCCGGCCCGCAGGAACAGCGGCGGGACCTGGTCGATGCCCGAGACGAGGCCGCCGGCGATGGAGGGGGTGGCACCGAGCAGGATCACGGCGTACATCATCGAGTCGTCCAGGCCCAGCCACAGGACCGCCGGGGGGACCCAGGCGACCGAGGGCAGGGACTGCAGGCCCTGGAGGACGGGTCCGATCGCGGCGCGCACGAACGTGACGCGGGCGACGAGCAGGCCGAGCGGGGTGCCGATGGCCAGGGCCAGCAGGAAGCCCGACAGGCCGCGCCAGACGCTGGTCCACACGACGTCGAGGAGGGTGCCCCTGAACCAGAGGTCGGTCAGGCTGTGCCAGACGGCGGACGGCGGCGGGAGCACGTAGGCGTCGGTGACCCGGGCCCAGGTGAGCCCCTGCCACACCGTCAGCACCAGGGCGACGGCCACGGCGGGCGGCAGCGCCTTGCGCCACAGCACCCGGCGCAGGGAGGTGCGGGCTGCCTGGTGGGTGTCGAGGGCGTCGAGTCCGGCCAGCTCGTGGGAGGCGGCGGGGAACTCCCGGGACGGTCGGGGCCCCGGGGGCCTGAGGTCAGTGCTGGCCATGGCGGCGGATCTCCCCACGCAGGTGTTCGGTGATCTCGACGGACAGGTCCGCGACCGCGGCGTCCTCGATGCGGCGCGGCTGCGGGATGTCCACCCTCCATTCGCGGGCCACGCGGCCGGGCCGGGAGGAGAGCAGGACCACGCGGTCGGCGAGGCGGACGGCCTCGCGGACGTTGTGCGTGACGAAGAGGACGGAGAGTCCCCCCGCGGCGGAGCCGCCGATGTTCGCGCCGGCCCAGATGCGGGTGAGTTCGCCGTGCAGGACGTCGCGGGTGATGGCGTCCAGGGCCGCGAAGGGCTCGTCCATCAGCAGCAGGCGGCTGTCCTGGGCGAGGGCGCGGGCCAGGGCCACGCGCTGGCGCATGCCGCCGGACAGTTCGTGGACGCGCTTGCCGTACGCCCCGCCGAGCCGGACCAGCTCCAGCAGCCGTTC
>NZ_JBFRER010000197.1:0-14649 GCF_052114405.1 Streptomyces sp. M-16
GTCCGGGGCCTGGCCGGCGGCACCGGCCGCCTCCCGCAGGCGGTCGCCCGCGCCTGCGGGGCGCGGATCCTCACCGGGACCACGGCCCGCTCCCTGCGGCGGCTTCCCGGTGACCGGTGGCGGGTGCGGGCCGTAACGGCCGACGGCCCGCTGACCATGGACGCGGACGCGGTGGTCCTGGCCCTGCCGGCCCACGCTGCGGCGGAACTGCTGCGACCGCACTCCCCGCGGGCGGAGGCCGAACTGTCGGCCATCCCGCACGCCTCCACCGCGGTCGTCACCATGGCCTTCTCCCGCAGCCGGGCACACCGCCTCCCGGAGGGCAACGGCTTCCTGGTCCCGGCGGTGGACGGGCACGTCCTGACGGCGGCGTCCTTCCTCTCCACCAAGTGGTCCTGGATGCACGAGGCGGCGCCCGCCACGTTCGTGCTGCGCGCGTCGATCGGGCGGATCGGGGAGGAGGAGCTGCTGAGCAGCCCCGACCGGCACCTGATCCGGGCCGCCGTCACCGAACTCCACCGCGCGGTGGGCCCGATGGGCGAGCCCCTCGCCGCCCGCGTGACCCGCTGGGACCGGGCCCTGCCGCAGTACGGCGTCGGGCACCGCGCACGCGTGGCCCGCATCCGCGAGGCCACTGCGGAACTGCCGTCGCTGGCGCTGTGCGGAGCGGCGTACGAGGGCGCGGGCGTGGCCGCCTGCGTGGCCACGGGCCGGGCCGCGGCCCGCCAGGTGCTGACCCCGGCCCCGGCAGCGGCCTGACGCCGTCCCGCCCCGGTCCCCGGCGGGATCCCCCGGACGGGTCAGCGCGCGGGCGGGGTGCGGGGTGGGGGCAGAGGATGGAGGCATGCCCAGAAACGTCGTTCGGACAGCCGCCGCCGCAACCCTCACCGCCGCGCTGCTCACCACCGGCGCCTGCGCCGAAGGCGGTTCCGGTACGACGGGAAGACCGCGGGGCGGCAGCACCCAGGAGCCCAAGCCCCTGAAGTGGGGCGAGTGCTCCCCTCCCACGGCCGCCGAAGGCGGTGGGCAGACGCCCGGCAAGGACTGGCAGTGCGCCACCCTCGACGTGCCGCTCGACTACGCGAACCCCGGGGGCAAGACCATCCCGATCGCCCTCGTCCGCGCCAAGGCCAGGGACCAGAAGCACCGCCTCGGCTCCCTCGTCTTCAACTTCGGCGGCCCCGGCGGCTCCGGCGTCAGCACCCTGCCCGGCGCCGCCCAGGAGTACGCGGCCCTGCGCGCCCGGTACGACCTGGTGAGCTTCGACCCGCGCGGGGTCGGCCGCAGCGCACCCGTGCTCTGCGAGGACGACAAGCAGTTGGACGCGTACTACGCCCAGGACTCCTCCCCCGCCACCCCGGAGCAGGAGAAGGCCTTCCTCGACGGCATGAAGAAGTACCGGGAGGCGTGCCGGAAGAACTCCGGCGACGTCCTGCCCCACGTCGGTACCGAGAACGCCGCACGCGACCTGGACCGCGTCCGCCAGGCACTGGGCGACGAGAAGCTGAACTACTTCGGGATCTCCTACGGCACGGAGCTCGGCGGGGTCTACGCCCACCTCTTCCCGAAGAACGTCGGCCGGGCCGTGTTCGACGCCGTCGTCGATCCGACCCAGAACGCCGAACAGGGCGCGCTCGGCCAGGCGAAGGGTTTCCAGCTCGCCCTCGGCAACTTCGCCCAGGACTGCGTCGACCGCGGCGACGCCTGCCGGCTCCAGGGCAGCACCGCCAAGGAGATCGAGGCGAACGTCATCAAGCTCCAGAAGGCGCTCGCGGCCAAGCCCATCGCCGGCATCGGCGACCGCAAACTCACCGACTCCGCCGCCACGAACGGCATCGCCCAGGCCCTTTACTCCAAGGAGCTGTGGCCGCTGCTGGAGCAGGGTCTGGACGAGGCCGAGGGCGGTCAGGGCCAGCTGCTGATGGCCCTGTCGGACGCCCTCAACGGCCGGGACCAGCAGGGCCGTTACAGCAACATCCTGGCGGCCAACACCGCCATCAACTGCGCCGACTCCAAGGACCGGTACACCCTCGCGCAGACCAAGGCGAAGCTCCCCGAGTTCCGCAAGGCCTCGCCCGTCTTCGGGGACTTCCTCGGCTGGGCCATGCTCAGCTGCATGGACTGGCCGGTCGCGGGCGCCTGGAACACCCCGGACGTCTCGGCCCCCGGCGCCGCCCCCATCCTGGTGATCGGCAACACCGGCGACCCGGCGACCCCGTACGAGGGCGCGCGGAAGATGGCCGAGCGGCTCGGCAAGGGCGTCGGCGTGGAGCTCACCTACAAGGGCGAGGGGCACGGCGCGTACAACAGCGGCGACGCGTGCGTGCAGCAGGCGGTCAACTCCTACCTGCTGGACGGGAAGGTCCCGGGGAAGGGCACCGTCTGCACCCCGGCCGCCAGCCCCAGCCCCGCCGCCAGCCCCACGCCCGCCTAGAACGCGCCGAAGGGGCCGTACCCGGCGCGGGTACGGCCCCTTCGGACGCTGCTGCTAGTAGACCGGCTTCTCGGGCTCGATCTGGTGGACCCAGCCGATGACGCCGCCGCCGACGTGCACCGCGTCCGCGAAGCCCGCGGACTTCAGGACCGCGAGGACTTCCGCACTGCGGACACCCGTCTTGCAGTGCAAGACGATGCGCTTGTCCTGCGGCAGGTCCTGGAGGGCGGTGCCCATCAGGAACTCGCCCTTGGGGATCAGCTTCGCGCCGGGGATCGAGACGATCTCGTACTCGTTCTTCTCGCGGACGTCGATGATCTCGATGGGCTCGTCGCCGTCGATCCACTCCTTGAGCTGCTTGGGAGTGATCGTCGAACCGAGGGCGGCCTCCTGGGCCTCCTCCGACACGACGCCGCAGAAGGCCTCGTAGTCGATGAGTTCGGTGACGGTCGCGTTCGGACCGCAGACCGCGCAGTCGGGGTCCTTGCGGACCTTGACCTGGCGGTACTGCATCTCCAGGGCGTCGTAGATCATCAGGCGGCCGACCAGCGGCTCGCCGACGCCCGTGAGGACCTTGATGGCCTCGGTGACCTGGATGGACCCGATGGACGCGCAGAGCACGCCCAGTACGCCGCCCTCGGCGCAGCTCGGGACCATGCCCGGCGGCGGGGGCTCCGGGTAGAGGCAGCGGTAGCACGGACCGTGCTCGGACCAGAAGACGGAGGCCTGGCCGTCGAAGCGGTAGATCGAGCCCCACACGTACGGCTTGTTCAGCAGCACGCAGGCGTCGTTGACCAGGTAGCGCGTGGCGAAGTTGTCCGTGCCGTCGACGATGAGGTCGTACTGGCTGAAGATCTCCATCACGTTCTCGGCTTCGAGCCGCTCTTCGTGAAGGACCACGTTGACGTACGGGTTGATGCCCAGCACGCTGTCACGGGCCGACTCGGCCTTGGAGCGGCCGATGTCCGCCTGGCTGTGGATGATCTGGCGCTGCAGGTTCGACTCGTCGACCTCGTCGAACTCCACGATGCCCAGAGTGCCCACACCGGCTGCGGCCAGGTACATGAGGGCGGGGGAGCCGAGGCCGCCCGCGCCCACGGCCAGCACCTTGGCGTTCTTCAGGCGCTTCTGGCCGTCCATCCCGACATCCGGGATGATCAGGTGGCGGGAGTACCGACGGACCTCGTCAACGGTGAGCTCAGCAGCTGGCTCTACCAGGGGTGGCAGCGACACGGGGACTCCGTAGATGGGTATGTCTGAACGGTGGTTCTTCCCGTAACACTGCCACGCCCTTCTTCATTCCGAGACACCCGGTCCGATCCGCGAGACGATTTCGTCCCAGTACCCGGGCATCGAGGCCCACGGGTCGCGGTCTCCCGCCGCGCGCCGGTCCGTGAACCAGATCGTGCCGGCGCCCTGCCAGCGGGCGATCCGCAGCGCCTCCTCCAGGTGGGTCCGCGGCACGCCGTGGACGAGGTGGCAGAACGTCTCGGGCGGATGGTCTGCCGTCCACTCCGCCACCTGCGACCAGCGGTAGTCGGCCCAGGCCCCCGAGAAGGTGACCAGCTGGTCGGCGGCCTCCGTGTAGCCCTCGCACGGGTGCGTGCCGTGTCCGAGGACGATCCGCAGACCCTCTCCGAGGCCGCGCAGGGTGTCGGTGACCCGGCGGACCCCGGCGAGACCGTCCCGGTCCGAGGGGGCTCCGGCGAGGTAGAAGCCGCCGACGCCGTACCAGTCGCGGAAGCGGTGGGCGTCGGAGACCAGCTCCCCGAAGGACCGGGTTCCGTCCCGCAGGGCGAGATGCCCGAGGACCGTGCCGTCCGCCCGGCCGAGCTTCGCGGCGGCCTCGGAGCAGTGCGGGTCGGGGCGTCCGCCCGGGCCGTCGGAGACGTTGAGCACCGCCCAGTGCAGCGGGGTCCCCGGGCGGGTCAGCTCGGCCCACTCCACCGGGGCGAGCAGCGGGTGCGCGTAACCGGGGATGCCCAGGCCCAGCCGGCCGGCCTCGGTCGCGGCCGCCGCCGTGGCCCCCGGCGGAGTGGTCAGATACGGCACGCCGCCTCCATCCAGATGTCCGCGAGGGACTCCTCCAGGTTGATCCGGGGCCGCCAGCCGAGCCGGTCCCGGGCGGTGCGCACATCGGCCTGCTGCCAGGCGCCGCAGCCGTCGGGGTAGGGGTACGGCTGGGGGGCCGCGGAGGCGATCTGCTCGGCGGTGGCCTCGGAGCGCGGCGAACCGATGGCGGCCAGGCCCTGCGGGCGGCCGGGGTGCCCGTGCACGGGGCCGCCGTGCTGGGGGCCGCCGTGCGGGACGTCCAGTTCGTGCAGGGCGCCGCCGTATCCGGCGACGCGGGCCAGGACGGCCGCCGCGTCGCGCAGCCGGACCGCCCGGCCGGTGCCGATGTTCACGACCCCCTGGGCCGCGGACAGGGAGGCGGCGTGCACGGCCCGCGCGACGTCCCGTACGTCGACGAAGTCGCGCTGGACTCCGAGGCCGCTCAGCTTGAGCTCGCCGTCCCCGGACTGCATGGCGCGCCGCATCGCCTCGGCGAGCCGGCCCAGCGGGGAGCCCGCGGGGGTTCCGGGGCCGACGGGCGAGAACACCCGCAGGACGACGGCGTCCAGCCCGGACCCGAGCACCAACTCGGTCGCGGCGAGCTTGCTGACGCCGTACGGTCCGCCGGGTCTGGGCACGGCGTCCTCGGCCGTGGACGAGCCGGGCTGGCTGGGCCCGTACTCGGCGGAGCAGCCGAGCTGGACCAGCCGGGCGCCGCAACCGCTGCGGCGCAGCGACTCGCAGATGGTGGCGACGGCGACGGTGTTGTGCCGGGTCAGTTCCCGGGCCCCGCCGCGGGTGGCGCCCGCGCAGTTGATGACGACGCCGGGGTGGACGGCGTCCAGGAACCGGGTGAGGGCTCCGGGACTGCCGGTGGCGAGGTCGAAGCGGACGTCGGCGTCGTCGCCGCGGCCGAGCGCGGTGAGCTGGACCGCGGGGTCGGCGAGCAGCCGGTCCGCGACGTAGCGGCCGAGGTAACCGTTGGCTCCGATCAGCAGCACCCTCATAGCGCGGCCCCTCGGTTGGTTGGCTGGCCGGTCATCCTGTTTCTCCTTGGGTGGTGGGTGGGGTCGGGGGTCGGGGGTCGGTGGGCGGGGGTACGGCGCTCAGGGACGCGCGTGGGCCGAGGCGCGGGACAGCGCGAGCACGGCGTGTACGAGGAGTCCCGCGGCCGCGGCGGCCACCGCCGCCGGTGCCGGGACCAGGGCGAGGGCCAGGGCCGCCGCCAGGGGGGCGCGGTGCGCGCCGTGCCGGAGCAGCAGCCGGACCAGGAACAGCAGCACCGCGAGCGGTACGGCCGCGGCCGGGTCGGCTCCGGCGAGCGCGGCCGTCCCCGCGGCGGCCGCGCCGAAGGGCAGCAGGACCCCGGCGAGCAGGGGCCGGGCCCCGGCGGCGAAGTCCTCCAGGGCCCGGCTCCCGGCGAGCCGGCGGCGCGCCCGGGCGGCGTAGTACGCCCCGGCGAGGTGTCCGGGGGCCACGGCCAGCGCGAGGGCGGCTCCGAGCGCCGCCCCGTGCCGGTGGACCGCCCATCCGACGACGGCCGCCGCGAGCAGGTGGGCGGCGTAGGGGAAGCGTCCCCCGGCCCACCGGCCGGGCCACACCAGCGCGCCGACGGTGAGGAGCACCGCGAGGGGGCCCGTCCACGGCGTCCCGGTGGCGGCCGCGCCGAACGCGAGGGCGCCGGGCAGCAGGGCGTAGCCGAACCCGCGCACCGCCCGGGGCCCCGCCGGGGTCCGCGCGGGGGGCGGCGCCGGGGCCTCGCCGCGCGGGGTGCGGGCGTAGAGCTCCTCGGCGAGGGAGAACACGTCCCGGTGCCGGAACCGCGCGGCGGTGCGGTCGGTGATGCCGTGCGCCTCCAGTCCGGCGGCGACCTCCAGCGCGTCGACGGCCCGCTCGCACAGCTCCCGGTGCCGGTGCAGCAGGGCCTTGACGGGATCCCCGCCGCCCCTGCGCCGGGCCGTCTGCGGCGTCGCCGGTCCGGCCGCGCCGGGCCCGGTCCCCGCTCCCGGGAGCGGTCCCGGTGCTCCGGCACCGCGCGCGACCGGGGCGCGGGGGTCCGGCGACGGGGTTCCCGGCGGCGCCGTGCCGGCTCCATCGGCGACGGGCCCGTCCGCGACGGGGTACGGGTCGACGGTCGTCATGCCGCCGCCTCCGGACCCGGCGCAGGGGTGACGGGCGGGGCCCACGTCGGCGTGGTCCAGTGCCCCGGGACCCGCGCCTCGGCCGGCCGCTCGAAGGGGACCTCCCCGTCGGGCCGTGCGGAACCCCGGGCCAGCAGCAGCTGGTAACCGTCATGGAAGGCGGCCACGTTCTGCTCGACGGTGAACAGCTCCAGCGCCCTGGCCCGCGCCGCCGCCCCCAGCCGCTGGGCCCGCTCGGGGTCCCGCAGCAGGGCGAGGCAGGCATCGGCGAGCGCCCGCGGGTTGCGGGGCGGCACGACCAGTCCGGTCCCGCCGATGACCTCGCGGACGGCCCCGACGTCCGTGGACACGGTGGCGCGCCCGCAGAACATGGCCTCGGCGAGGGTGACGGGGAAGCCCTCGATCACCGAGGACAGCAGCACGATCCGGCCGGCCCCGTACGCCTCGGCCGGGGAGGGCGTCTCCGGGCCGCCGATCTCCTCGAAGGTGACCGGGTTCTCCCCCACCGTCCGCGCGTCGGCGGCCTCGTCGGGGAAGAGCTGCGCGGCCAGCGACCGGCAGTCGGCCAGGTAGCCGGGCACGGCGGCCGTCGAGAAGATCCGCAGCCGGGTGTCGGGCGCGGCCCGGCGGACCTCGGCGAAGGCGTGCAGCAGGCCGATCAGGTCCTTGGCGGGCTCGGTGCGCCCGACCCACACCAGGGTGTCCGGGTCGCCGCGTTCCGGGTCCTCGCCGACGGCGGCGAATCGGTCCGCCTCCATCCCGGGGTACACGGTCCGCAGCCGTTCCCGCGGGGCCCCGCAGCGCTCCTGCCAGCGGCGGGCGTGCGCGTTGCCGGGGGTGAGGAGGTCGGCGCCGGCGTAGATCTCGCCGGCGAGCCGGACGTGGAAGGCCGCGAGGAGCGCGCGCAGGGCGGGCCGGTCGTCCTCGCCGTGCTCCAGGTAGTGGGTGCGCAGCCGGACCCCGTACTCGGTGACCAGCAGCGGGACCCCGAAGAAGCGTTTGGCCAGGAGTCCGGGGAGCGCCGCGACACCGCCGGCCGCAGCGTGGCAGACGTCGACGGCGCCGAGTCCGGGCTCCTCGTACCAGTCGAGGGACAGCGGCCGCAGCATCCGTTCCAGGGCGTCGACGAACTCCAGCAGGTCGGTTACCCGGGCCGCCGTCACGCTGCGGCTCGCGCCCGGGGCGCGGCAGCCGGCCTCCACGGCCCGTACGGCCGTCTCGGAGCGCAGGGCCGCGTACATCCCGCCCTGTTCGCGGGCGAGCGCGGCCAGTTCGTAGAGCCCGGTGGCGAAGGCCTCGGCCCCGTCCGCGCAGATCCCGCGGACCAGTTGCTCGAAGCCGGCGGTGAAGCGCCGCCGTTCGCGCCGCGCGTACGTGCGTCCGTCGTCGCCCGGGGCCCACAGCGGGGCGGTCCGCACCCGGGTGACGTGCCCCGGGAGCGGGACCCGGCCGCCTGCCTCCTGGCCGGCGCTGCGGCTCAGCGCGTAGAGCTCGAACTCGTGCTGCGGGAGCCCGCGCACGAGCCGGTCGCACCAGAGCCCGGCCTCTCCCGCCGCATACGGATAACCACCTTCCGTGACCAGTCCGATCCGCACGAGTGGCACCCCCGATCTCCCGTTCCAGGCGGTCGCCGTCGGTCCGTCGACCCGCCGCGGAAGAACTCAAGCGGATGTGCCGGTGGGCCAGGCCCGGATCGAGGGCCGGTACGGCGTCCAGCAGCTGCCGGGTGTAGGGGTGGGCGGGGCGGCCGTAGACCTCGTCGACCGGGCCCTCCTCGACGATCAGGCCGCCGCGCATGACCGCGACCCGGTCGCTGACCTGCCGGACCACCGCGAGGTCGTGCGCGATGAAGACGAGCGCGATCCCCAGCTCCCGCTGGAGTTCCGCCAGCAGGGCGGTGACCTGTGCCTGGGTGGTGACGTCGAGGGCGGACACCGGTTCGTCGCAGACGATCAGCGTGGGTTCCGGGGCCAGGGCGCGGGCGATGCCGACGCGCTGGCGCTGGCCGCCGCTGAACTCGTGCGGGTAGCGGTCGTAGTGCCCGGCCTCCAGGCCGACGCGGGTCAGGAGTTCCTCCACTCGGGCCCGGATCGCCGCCTCGTCCCGCCAGCCCGCCGCACGCAGCGGGTCGGCGATGGACTCGCCGACGGAGCGGCGGGGGTTGAGGGAGGACACCGGGTCCTGGAACACCATCTGGGCGCCGGGCGCGATGCCCGCGGTCTCCCGGCCCTCGTGGTGGATCCGGCCGGAGCCGGGTGCCAGCAGCCCGACGAGCATCCGCCCGAGGGTGCTCTTGCCGCTGCCGGACTCCCCCACGATGCCGAGCGTCTCCCCGCGGCGCACCGCGAGGGAGACCCCGTCGGCCCGGTCCGGTCCGCCGACGGCGACGACGCGCCGCTTCCCGCGGCCGAACTCCCGGCGCAGGCCGAAGGCTTCGACGACGGGCCCGTCCGCGTCGGTGGCCGGGCGCGGCCGGGGGGCGCGCGGCCCGTCGAGCCGCGGGACGGCCGCCAGCAGCTCGCGGGTGTACGGGGCCCCGGGGGCGGACAGCACCCGGTCCACGGGCCCGCGCTCCACGGCGGAGCCGCCGCGCATCACCAGCAGCTCGTCGACGCTCCCGGCCGCCACGCCCACGTCGTGCGTGACCAGCAACAGCCCCAGGCCCCGCTCCTCGCGCAGGCCGTGGAGCAGGTCGAGGATCTGGGCCTGGACGGTGACGTCGAGGGCGGTGGTGGGTTCGTCGGCGATCAGCAGCCGGGGTTCGCACGCCAACGCCATCGCGATCAGCGCCCGTTGGCGCATTCCGCCGCTGAACTCGTGCGGGCGGGAGCGGGCGCGGCGGGCCGCGTCGGGGATGCCCACCCGGTCGAGGACCTCGACGGCGCGGGCGCGGGCGGCGCGCCGGGAGGCGGTGGTGTGGATCCGGTACACCTCGGCGATCTGGTCGCCGACGCCGTGGTACGGGTCGAGGGAGCTGAGCGGGTCCTGGAACACCATCGCCGCGGTGCCCCCGCGCAGGGCGCGCAGTTGCCGTGGCGGGGCGGTGCCCACGTCGGTGCCGCCGACCCGTACGGTGCCGCCGAGCCGGGCGCCCGTACCGCGGTGGAGTCCGAGCAGGGCGGCCGCCACGGTGGACTTGCCGCTGCCGGACTCGCCCACGAGGGCCAGGGCCCGGCCGGGTTCCAGGGTGAAGGACAGCCCGTCCACGGCGCGCAGGTACTCCCCCGGCGCGCCGACGGGGAAGTCCACCACCAGGTCGCGGACGTCCACGAGCGGTTCGGTCATGTCAGGGCCACCCTTCGGTCCGCTACGGCGTACAGCAGGTCGGCGAGGGCGCCGGCGATCACGACGGCCGTGCCGATGCCGAGGACGACGCCGACGACCACCGGCAGGTCCACGACCCGCACCCCGTCGATGAGGGTCTTGCCGAGGCCGGGGATGCCGAACAGGGATTCGGTCAGCACGGCGCCGCCGATCATCGTGCCGAAGTCCACCGCGCTGAGGGCGATCACGGGCGCGACGGCCCCGCGCACCGCGTGCCGGGTGACCAGCGCGCGCTCCCCCACCCCGTAGGCGCGGAAGGTGCGGATGTGGTCGTCGGCGAGCGTCTCCAGGGTGGAACTGCGGGTGATGCGGGCGTACTTGGCGCTCTCGAAGAAGCCGAGCGTGATCCAGGGCAGCAGCAGGTTCCAGGCCCACTGCTCCGGGTCCTCACCGAAGGGCACGTAGGTCGGGAAGGGCAGCCACCGCAGGTGGGCGCAGACGGCCATGAGCAGGAGCAGGCCGAGGATGAAGACGGGGGTGCCGGTGGCGGCGAGGGTGAGTACGGTCAGCGCGCGTTCGGTGAACCCACCGCGGCGCAGCGCGGACAGCAGCCCGGTGCCGACGCCGAGGACGAGCCAGATCACCAGTGCGCCCAGCGCCAGGGAGAAGGTGGCGGGCAGGCGTTCCAGGAGCAGCTCGGTGACCTGCCGGTCGTTCTGGTACGAGAACCCGAGGCAGGGGGCGTCGCAGTGCAGGACGAGTCCGGCGCCGCCCGAGTAGTCGCGGCCGGCCAGCAGTCCCCGGAGGAAGTGCAGGTACTGGACGACGACGGAGTCGTCGAGTCCGAGCTGCGCGCGCACCTGGGCGATCTGCGCCGGGTTGCACCGCTCCCCGCAGGCGAGGCGGGCGGGGTCGCCGGGGGCGACGTAGAAGAGGGCGTAGACGGCGACGGACAGGGCGAGCAGCACCAGGACCGCCCCGCCGAGCCGGTTGAGCACGAAGCGGGTCACGTCGTGCGCTCCTTTCCGGTGCCGACCCGCAGGCGGGAGGCCTCGCGCGGGTCGAGGGCCGTGCGCAGGGCGTCGCCGAGGACGGTGAAGGCCAGCACGGTGACGAAGAGCAGCCCGGCGGGGAGCAGGACGTAGGCGGGGTCGGCGCGGAACCAGGTCTGGGCGCTGGAGAGCATCTGGCCCCAGGAGGGGGTGGGGGGCTTCACGCCGATGCCGAGGAAGGAGAGCGAGGCCTCGACGACGATGTTGGCCGGGACGAGGATCGCGGCGTAGGTGATGACGGGTGCGGCCAGTGAGGGCAGCAGTTCCCGGCGGGCGATGCGCAGGGTGCCGTTGCCGGAGAGCCGGGCGGCTTCGACGAAGTCCAGGCCGCGCAGGGTGAGGGTCTGCGCCCGCACCATGCGGGCGGTGGTGCCCCAGCCGAGCAGGCCGATGGCCAGGACGAGCAGCAGGGGGCGCGGGAAGCCCGGCGGGACCACGGCGGTGAGGGCGACGGCGAGCACCAGCAGGGGCAGGGCGATCATCACGTCGGTGAGCCGGGCGACGAGCGCTCCGGCGACGCGGTGGCCGAGTCCGGCGGCGAGTCCGGCGGCGACGCCGACGAGGACTTGCACGGTGGTGGCGCCTACGGCGACGAGCAGGGAGATCCGGGCCCCGTAGAGCAGCCGGGTGAACAGGTCGCGGCCGCTGCCGGGTTCGACGCCGAGCCAGTGGTCGGCGGAGATCCCGCCGAAGGAGCCGAGGGGTACGCCGCCGCGGGCGGAGTCGACGAGGTCGTCGTGGTACGCGTTCGGATCCTGGCCGGTGAGCTGGGCGAACAGCGGGGCGGCGAGGGCGAGGAGGACGAGGAGGGCCAGGACCGCGGCGGCGGTGACGGCGGACGGGCGTCCGCGCAGCCGCCGCCAGACCTGGCGGCCGGTGCCCGCGGCCGGGGTGGCGACCCCGGCAGCGGTGAGCTTGGCGATCTCGTCGATCTCGGTGTTCACGGCGGGGTCGTTCAGCTGGGCGTGGTTGTAGTTGGAACCGTTGGTGACGATCTGCCGGCCGTCGAAGATCGGCGCGAGGAAGGGGCCGCCGGAGGGCCAGTCGGCGCCCCAGCGGGAGAGGAAGAAGCCGGGGGTGTTCTTGGCGTCCCAGCGCCGCTCGTTGAAGGCGTTGGTCTCCAGGCCTTCGAGCTTGACGGTGATGCCCGCGGCCGCGAGGGCCTGCTGGACGGCCGTGGCGATCTCCGGGCTGGTCTGGCGGTTCTGGGCGTTTGAGTGGGTGAGGGTGACGGTGAGCCCGTCGGGGAAGCCCGCCTCCTTGAGCAGTTCCTTCGCCTTGGCCGGGTTGCCGGTCCTGCCCGCCGGGAAGTGGTCGTAGGCGCTGTACCCGAAGGCCTCGCGCTCGGGCAGGAAGGTGGTGGCCGGTTCGGCCAGCGCGGAGCCGCCGGCCGCGTTGACGACGCTGGTGCGGTTGACCGCGTAGGAGATGGCCTGGCGGACCTTCGGGTTGTCGAAGGGGGCCACCTTCGGGTTGAAGGCCAGGTAGTTGACGTAGCCGAAGTGGCCGGTGCCGACGCGGGAGGCGAGCTCCTTGTTGTCGCCGATCTGGGCGAGTTCGGCGGGGCCGAGGTTGGTGTCGGTGGTGACGGCGGCGGCGTCGGGTCCGGAGCTGGTGGACAGCCGCTGGTTGACGACGGCCGCGTCGAGGCCGGAGCGGACGTCGACCCTGTCCGGGTAGGCCTTGCGCTCCTCGTCGGTCTTCGGGTCCCAGTTCTCGTTGCGCTCCAGCAGCAGGGTCTCGCCGTCACCGGTGTTCTTGACGACCTTGTACGGGCCGGAGGAGACCGGGTGCTCCTCGTACTTGACGCCGGTGTCCTTGGCCTTGGGTACGGGGGCGAACTGCGTCTGGGTGGCGAGGAAGGGGAACTCGCCCTCGGGCTTGCGGAGTTTGAAGACGATGGTCTTCGCGTCGGGCACCACGATGGAGTCGAGGCCCTTGCCGCCGTCCTTGTACGGGCCCTCGTAGGTCTCCCCGCCGACCAGCCAGTCCCGCAGGTAGGGGGCGCCGCCCGACAGCTCGGCGGCGAAGGAGCGCTCGATGCCGTACTTGATGTCGGCGGTGGTGATCGGGCTGCCGTCCTCGTACTTCAGCCCGTCCTTGAGGGTGTACGTCCACTCGGTGGCGTCGGCGTTGGGCTTGCCGAGGTCGGTGGCCAGGTCGGGGACGACCTTGGCGCCGGCCGGACCGTCCTCGCGGTTGCGGGTGGTGAGCGTGCGGAACACCAGCGAGGGAACGTTGCCGCCGCCCGAGGTGTACAGGCGGGCGGGGTCGAAGTCGCTCTGCGGCTCGTTGTTGAGGACGGTCAGGGTGCCGCCCTTGTGCGGGGCGGACCCGGAGGCGCCCGGCTTGTCGCCGGCGGAGGCCTTGTCCGCGGCGTCCTCGGGCCCGCAGGCGGCGGCGCCTCCGGCCAGTACGAGGCTGACGGCGACCGCGGCCACACGGCGCGATATCTGGGACTGGCGCATGGGAAAAGGGACCTCTCGGCGGGCAGCGGCACGGTGACTGCCGCGGATGCGGGATGCGTGTACGGGATGCGGAAGCGGCCGCGCGGGAGGCGGCGTTCGGGATCACCGGTGGAATGCGCACCGAGGAGGAGGACGCCGCGCCCGCGGGCAGGAGTGCCCGGGCGCGGCGAGACGGTTCGGAAACGGGTCGCGCGCTCAGGCAGGCGTCAGCGACAGAAGATGTCGGCCACGCTGTGCGCGGCCACACCGAGGAGCGCCAGCTCTATGGCGGCGCTCGCGGCGGTGGTGTGGCGGTGCGACATGCGGAGAACAATTACCGATCACCGGACGGGCTGTCAACGCCGATCCGGCCGTCCTCCGTCGCTCTTAGGTCAACTCCCGGGGAAGACCCAGGGGTTGGGCAGGCAGTGGATGTTGTCGATGTCGAGGGACTTGGTCTGCTGCTGCATGATCGGCGCGAGCGAGCCCGGAGTCTGGCAGCTCACGTGCCCGTGGCCGAGCCGGTGGCCGACCTCGTGGTTGATGAGCATCTGCCGGTACGCGAGCATCTGGTCCGGGCCGTAGGTCGGTGAGCCCTGCGCCCACCGGAAGGCGTTGATCATCACGCGGTCGGTGGCGGCGGAGTCGCAGGAGACGTTGTCCACGGTGGTGTCGAGGCCGGACTTCGCGCACCAGGTGCCGGTGGTCCCGGGGCTGGCCAGGGTGATCACGAAGTCGGCCTCGCCGGCCGGTACCCGCTCGAAGGTCATCGCACCGCCGTGGCCCCAGCTGCGCGGGTCGTTGAGGGTGCGCTGCACGGCCTCGGCGAACAGCTGCGGGTCCAGGCCCAGCCCCTGCTCGACGTCGACGCGGTAGCGCACCACCTTCCCCTTGCCCGGCGCCTTGGCGAACCCGGGGACGGTGTCGAAGGTGCCCGGACCGGCGAGCTTCGCGTCGATGGGCAACTGCAGCGACATCTGCTGCTCGTAGGTCTGCGGCGGGGCGACGGCGGGTGGGTTGGCCGGGGTGGCGCGGCCGTCGGAGCGGGAGGCGGCGGACTGGCCGCTCAGGGAGCGTTCGGGGGCGTCGTCCCCGGCGGCGTGCGCGTTGCCGGGGGCGGAGTCGCCATCGGCGACCACCTGACCGGCGACGACTACGGCCAGCACGGTGGTGACGGCCGCCGCGGCCATCCCGGTGTACGTACGGATCCGCGTGCCCCGGCCCGCCACCGGCGGCTCGGCGGCCCCGGACCCCACGGG
>NZ_JBFRER010000198.1:0-7989 GCF_052114405.1 Streptomyces sp. M-16
GCGCGGGGACGGGAGCCGGCACCGGGGGCAGGTGCACCGGGAAGTCGCCGGCGGGGGCCGCCGGAGGCTGGTCGGCCGCGGGCACGGCCTCCGGAACCGGTACGGGGGCGGGCGCGGGGCGCTCCACGGGCTGGCTGCCGTGCGGCGGCCGGGGAGCGGGCGCCTCCTCCCGGGCGGCGGGGGGTGCGGGGGCCGGCGCCGGGACGGGCGCGGGGAGGGTGTGCGGCTGCTCCTCGGGCTGCTGCCGGGGCTGCTCCTCCGGCAGCGGGGGCCGGGGAGCCTCCTGGACGGGCGCCGGGAGGGGCGCCGGGAGGGTGTGCGGCTGCTCCTCCGGCTGCGGGGCGGGTGCCTGCGCTTCCGGGATGTGCGGGGCCGGGGCCGGTGCCGGATGTTCCGCGACCGGCGCCGGGCGGGGCGCGGGGTGGGGCTGCGGCTGCGGCTTCGGCAGGGGCTTGGGCTGCGGGTGGTGCGGGGCGGGGGCCGGCGGGGCCGGGTGGGGTGCGGGGTGCTCGGCGTGGGGCGCGGGCTGCCGGGGGTGGTCGTCGCACTCCTCCTCGCCCTGCGGGCCCCGGTCCTCGTCACCCTGGCCGCCGTAGCCGCCCCGGTCCTCGTGCCGGTCCTGCTGCGGGCGGGGTGCCGCGTGCCGCGGTGCGTGCGCGCGGGGCTCCTCGTGGCCGCCCTCCCCGTAGCCGCCGTCCCCGTAGCCGCGTTCCTCGTCCTGGCGCTGGGCGGGCAGGGCGTGCCGGCCGCCCCGGTGCTGCTCGCGCTCGTCGCGCTCGTCGAGGTAGCGCTCCAGGGCCGCGGAGTTCTCGGGGCTCAGGTAGCGCTCGTAGTCGTGGCCGGCGTGGGAGCCGGTCGTGCTGACACAGGTGTTCCCCATGGCGGGGTTGAGCGCGGCACCCCCGTCCACGCTGTTGCCGCACACGTTGGGCGCGAACGTGATCGGTACCGAGACGCTGTTGCCGGACAGCACGCCCGGCGAATGAGAGGCCTCGGACATCGCCCCGGGATGCGCGTAGGCCGCGCCGGCCGCGATCGACAGCAGGCTGGAGGCGGCCGCCGCCGTGAGCACCCCCTTGCCGAGTACCTGTCGGCTCAGTACCTGTCGCATGGGTCCTTCCCTGTCTACCGGCGCGGTGGCCGGTGCTCAATCCAAGACGGCCTCGGAGTGCACCGCCGTGCACTCCGAGGCCACCCGAGGAGGTCTGCCCTGGTGGGCACAGGCGCTGCGTCAGGCGTTGACGCAGGTGTTGCCGAACGCGGGGTTCAGCAGCGCGATCACGTTGACGGTGTTGCCGCACACGTTCACCGGGACGTGCACCGGGACCTGGATGAGGTTGCCCGACAGCACGCCGGGGGAGCCGACGGCCTGGCCCGCGGCGTCCGCGTCAGCCATGGCGGGGGCGGCGGCACCGGCGGCCATCAGGATGCCGGCGGCCAGGACGACTGCCTTCTTGTAGCTCATTTGATTTCAATCCTTCCTGCAGAGGTGTATCCGCTGCACAAATAACAACGAGCGGCCGGGTAAAAGGAAACCGAGATTTTCCGGAGGGTGTGGACGAATTCACTCCGATGGTCCGGCCGCTCGTCCGTACAATTCCCGCCCCTATTTACGGTCGTGGAATTGGGGGGCCCGACATGCGGCGAGGCCGCCGCGCCCCGAGGGTGCGGCGGCCTCGCTGGCGCGCGGCGCTGGGTGCGGTCAGCTGCCGGCGGAGACGTTGCCGGAGAGGACCGGGATGTTGTCCAGGATGTGCGAGAGGGCCTCGTCGCCCTTGGCCTGGGTGGAGTTCTCGGTGCACTGCTGGTTCTGCGGGCTGGACAGGACCGGGATGTCCTGGACGCCGACGTTGATGAGGGCCAGTACCGACTGGACGTTGGCCTTGGCCGGCAGGGCGATGCAGGGCTTGTTGAAGGAGCCCTGGATCAGCGCCATCTGCGGGCTCATGTTGCCGTAGGTGGCCTGGTTGCCGTAGATCTGCGCGGAGTTGTTGCCGTTCACGGTGTTGATGCCGTTGTCGTTCCCGATGGCCATCGCCTGCGGGGCCATGGCGGCACCGAGACCCATGACGGAGGCGGCAACTGCTGCGCCGGCCGCAAACTTCTTGATCATTGTTGTCCCTTTTTTGCAGGATTGCCCGGTACAGGAGCACCCGGATCAACGGCCCGCCCCGGGCGGGGGTTGCGTGACTTCACTCGGATGCCGCCGTTTCGGACGGCACGGTTGACGCTCAGGCGTTCACGCGGGGGTTGCCGAACGAGGGGTGGGCGGGGCGGTCGCGTTGACGGTGCTGCCGCACGCGTTCACCGGGGCGTCGGCGGGGGCCGGGTTGCCGCTCGGGGTGCCGGGGGGACCGGCGGCGACGCCGTCCGCGGTCGCCCCGTACCCGCCGTGCGCGGAGTCGGGGCCCGCGCCGCCCGGCGGCATCGTGGTGCTCGCGAGGGCCGTGGTGGTGCCGCGCGCAAGCCTCGCCCTCATCCCCGTTTTTCCTTTCGGGTTCGAACAATGGTGCAACCCATAACGACCCGCCCGACACGAGGGTGCGATCCATCGCCCAAAAGGCCGTACGAGCGAGTCCGGCGTGATTTCCGGCCTGATTTCTGACAAAGTGCACTCCTGTTTTGTCCCCTTGATCGAAAATGGAGACAGGCGTCATGGGTTCCTCCCGCAGAATCCTCGGCACAGTCGGCCTGCTGTCCTGCCTCACGCTTTCCGCACTCGTCCCCGTGGCGGAAGCCGCCGCACCCCCGGCCCCTTCCGCCGCCGTCCGCGAATCACCCCGGATCCCCTTCACGCAGCGTTACCAGGCGGTCCAGCACGGCGGCCTGGTACGGGCCTCCAACTCCTCGATCAGCTGCCGCTCGGCCGAGTCCCCCCAGGCCGAGCCGTGCCCGGAGGTGCAGAAGGGGGCGGCCGGGGTCAACGGCGACTTCGAGATGTTCTACGACGAGGTCGACAAGGACCCCGACACCTACAACTCCACCCGGGCCGAACTCAAGGTGCCGCCGGGCGCGAAGGTCTCGTACGCCCGGCTGTACTGGGGCGGGAACCTGCGCGTGGGCGAGCAGAAACCGCCCGAGGACAACGGCCGGGTGCTGGTCGCCGAACCGGGCGGCGCCTACAGGGCGGTGCTCGCCGACACCGTGGTCGGTCACCACACCGACGCGGGCAGCGACGCCTACCAGGCCTCCGCCGACGTGACCCCGATGGTGCGCAAGGGGGGCGCCGGGATGTGGACGGTCGCCCAGCTCAACATCGCCATGGGGCACTCCGAGGTGGGTGCCTGGGGCGGCTGGACCCTGGTCGTGGCGTACGAGCACCCCCAGGAGCCGCTGCGCCGGATCTCCCTGTGGGACGGCTTCGAGTCGCTGGCCGCCGGGGCCGGGGAGGCCGCCGGGGAGACGGTGGAGATCGCGGGGCTGAACGCGCCGGCCGGGGCGGCGGGACGCGCCGGGGTGGTGGCGTACGACGGAGACCGCGGGACCCTCGGAGACTCGCTCACGGTGACCGCCGACAGTGGCCGCCGGATCAGCATCAGCGATGCCGAAAACCCTTTCAATGATGTGATGAATTCTACTATCACAGAATTCGGAGGTCCCTCGTTCGTGCGACAGCCCGAACATATGAATAACCTCGGATATGACGCGGACGTGTTCGATCTGAGCCCCGCCCTGTCCGGGGGCGCCCACACCCTGAACTTCAGGTTCACGGGCGAAAGTCAGGGTCAATTCCTCGGTGTGCTCTTCGTTCAGACAGACGCCCGCCGCTGAACGCAGGAGACCACTCCCCGTGCGGAAACAGTCCTCACCAGCCCCCACACCTGCCCCGGAGCCCTTGACCGTCCTGCACCTCGTGCAGCCCGTCGACGGCGGAGTCGCCCGGGTCGTCACCGACCTCGTCCGGGCCCAGGCCACCGCCGGACTGCGGGTCCTCGTCGGCTGCCCGCGCGGCGGGCGGCTCACCGGCGACGCCAGCGCCGCCGGCGCCGAGGTGCTCACCTGGCGCGCCGGCCGCTCCCCGGGCCCCGGCCTGCCCGCCGAAGTGCTCGGCGCCGCCCGGCTGATCCGCCACGTCCGCCCCGACCTGCTGCACCTCCACAGCGCCAAGGCGGGACTGGCCGGACGGATCGCCGTACGGGGCCGCATCCCCACCGTGTTCCAGCCGCACGCCTGGTCCTTCGACGCCGTCGGCGGCGCCACCGCCGCCCTCGCGCTGCGCTGGGAACGGGCCGGAGCCCGCTGGGCCGACCGGGTGCTCTGCGTCAGCGAATCCGAACGCCGGGCCGGGGAATCCGAAGGCATCACCGCCCGCTGGTCCGTGATCCGCAACGGCGTCGACCTCGACCGCTTCCGCCCCGCCCACCGCGACCCGGACCGCGAACGCGCCGAGGCGCGGGCCGCCCTCCCGCTGCCCCCCGCCCTCACCGGCGACGGGCCGCTCGCCCTCTGCGTCGGCCGGCTCTGCCCCCAGAAGGGCCAGGACGTCCTGCTGCGGGCCTGGCCCGAACTGCTGGGCAACGTCCCCGACGCCCGCCTCGCCCTCGTCGGCGACGGCCCCGACGCCGAGCGGCTGCGCCGCGCCGCCCCGCCCGGCGTGCACTTCGCGGGGGCCGCCGCCGACATCCGACCGTGGCTTCGGGCCGCCGATCTCGTTGTACTGCCGTCGCGGTGGGAAGGCATGGCGCTCGCCCCGCTCGAAGCCATGGCCTGCGGCCGCCCGGTCCTGGTCTCCGACGTCAGCGGTGCCCGGGAGAGCCTGCCGCCCGGCCACGGAGGGCTCTGCCTGGTACCGCCGGAGGACCCGACGGCGCTGGCCAAGGCCCTGGGACGGCTGCTCACCGAGCCGCGGCTGCTCACCGAACTCGGGGAGCAGGCCCAGCAGCACGCCCGGACGGAGTTCGACGTGCGGCGGACCACGGACGCGGTCACCGGCCTGTACCACGAACTGCTGGGCAGGCCCCGGCCCTTGAACCAGGAGAGCGTCAGCCGATGACGATGGACAGCGCACCCGCCCGGCACACGGGGCAGGGCGGCACGGCGCCCGCCGGCGGCGGCGCCCTCGCACCCGCGCCCCCCGCGGAAGCCCGCCGTGCCGTGCCCGCGATCCACCCCCCGCGCGGACCCCGGGCCGACCCGGCCCGGCCCGCCGTCCGGCCCCAGCGGATCAGCCGCCGCGACGGCGTCGCCGCGCTGGTGACCGCCGACGCCCTGGCCGCCGCCGGCACGGCGGCCACCCTGCCCGCGGACGTCCTGCCGCCCTCGGCCACCGGCCCCTGCGTCCTCCTGCTCCTCGTCCTGCTCGCCGCCCTGCACGCGCAGGGCGGCCTCTACCGGCCCCGGCTCACCCCCTCCGCCCTGCTCGAACTGCCCGCGCTGGCCGGGCGGGCCGCCGTGCTGTGGTGCGGGGCCGCAGCCGTCCTCGCCACCACCGGGCCGCGGCAGTCCCTCGGCTGGAGCACCCTCCTGGGCGCCGTCGCCCTCCAGACCCTCCTGGTCTGCGCCGGCCGCGGCACCGTCCACGCGCTCCGCCGCCGCTCGGCCCTGCGCCACCCCGTCTCCACCCTCGTCGTCGGCCCCGGGGACGGGCCGGGCGCCGTCGCCGCCGCACTGCACGGACGCCCCGAGTACGGACTGCGGCCCGTGGGCATCGCCGACACCGCCGCCCCCGCCGACGGGGAACGCGGCCAGCTCCCCGTACTCGCCACCCACGAGGACGTCCGGCGCGCCGTCATCCAGAACTCCGTCCGGCACGCCGTGTTCACCCGGCCCCCCGAGGCCGACGAACGCACCGCCTCCCTGGTCCGGCTCTTCCACGACCACGGCTGCCGGCTCTGGCTCGCCGACCCCGCCGGGACGGCAAAGGTCACCGGCATGCGCGTCGCGCAGCCCGCCGACCAGCTGTGGGGATACGCCGTACAGCCGCTGCTGCCGCGCCCCGCCCGGACCGCCGAGCGCACCGCGAAGCGGGCCATCGACTCCCTCCTCGCCGCCCTCGCCCTCCTCGCCGCCGCCCCCGTCATGGGCGCCTGCGCACTGGCCGTACGGATCTCCGACGGACCCGGGGTGATCTTCCGTCAGGAACGGGTCGGCCTCTACGGGCGCCCCTTCACCCTGCTGAAGTTCCGTACCCTGCGCGCCGACGAGCACGAGTCCGCCACCCGCTGGACCGTCGCCGGCGACCGCCGGATGAGCCCCGTCGGCTCCTTCCTGCGCAAGTCCTCCCTGGACGAACTGCCGCAACTGTGGAACGTCGTACGGGGTGACATGAGCCTGGTCGGCCCCCGCCCCGAACGGCCCTTCTTCGTCGCCAAGTTCAGCAGCGTCCACCCCGGCTACGAGGCCCGCCACCGGATGCCCGTCGGGATCACCGGACTCGCCCAGATCAACGGACTGCGCGGGGACACCTCCATCGAGGACCGGGCCCGCTTCGACAACCACTACATCGACACCTGGTCGCTGTGGCAGGACCTGTGGATCCTGGCGCGCACCGCGGCCTCCTTCTTCCGCTTCCGGCTGGGAGGGAGCTGACCGATGAGCCTCGCCGCCGCCGGGCCCGCCCGGATCACCGATCCGGCCGGCCCGCTGCGCCGCCACTGGCCACTGCTGCCGCTGGCCGCGACCGTCCTGTTCCTCCTCGCCCCGCTCCCCGCCGGGGACGCGACCGCCTCCGGGAAGGTCGGCCCCGCCGACGCCGCCTCACTGCTGCTCGCCCTCGTCTGCGCCGTACAGGCGCTGCGGGGCCGGGTACGGACGCTGACCCCGCTGGGCGTGCTCGTCCTCGGGGCCCCGGGCGTCGGGCTCGCCGTCTCCACCATGACCGCCGGGGACCCGCACGCCGCCCTGCCCGGGTTCGTGCGCTACCTCCAGGTCTTCGTGCTCGTCCCGGCGGCCGTGGTGCTGCTGGTGCGCGACGCCCGCGAATTCCGGATCGCCGCCGGGTGCTTCGTGGTGCTGGCGCTCGTACAGGGCGCCGTCGGCGTCGCGCAGTTCGCGACCCACACCGGCGCCTCCTACCAGGGCGAGGACATCAGGGCCGTGGGCACCTTCGGCCCCGGCGACGTCATGGGCATGGCCACCGTCGTCGCGTACGGGCTGACCGTGGCCACCGCCGCCGCCCTCGCGCCCGGCCTCCCGGCCAGGGTCCGCCGGATCGCCGGGGGCTGCGCGCTGGTCCTGGTCGTGCCGCTGGTGCTGTCCTTCAGCCGGGGCGCCTGGATCGCCACCGCGGGGGCCGCGCTGCTGGTGATGGGCCTGGCCGGCATCCGGCGGGCGCTGAAGGTGCTGGTCGCGCTGACCGCGCTGGGCGTGGTGCTGGTCGGCGGGCTCGGCGTCGGCTCCGAGATGGTCGCGGAGCGGCTGACCTCCATCACCCAGGTGTCGAGCGCACCCGACCAGTCGGTCACCGACCGCTACACGATGTGGGCCGCCGCGGAGTCGATGTGGCGGGAGCGGCCGGCGGTGGGGGTGGGGCTCAAGGGCTTCCCCGCCCACCGGGACGGCCACTCCTCGCTCGGCCTGTCCTCCGGCAGCGACACCGCCGGGGCGGGCCAGGCGTTCATCAAGCAGCCGCTGCTGTCCCCGCACAACATGTACCTCCTCGTCCTCGGCGAGCAGGGCCTGACCGGACTGCTCGCCCTGGCGGGAGGCTGGGCGGTGCTCCTCGTCGCGGGCCTGCGCCGGTACGCCGCCGACCGCCGGGCACGGGGGAGCCGCGACTGCGGGCTGATCGCGCTCGGCCTCCTCGTGTGGCAGCTGACCGACTTCCTGTACGCGGACATCGGAGGGCCGTCCACCGTGCTCACCGGGGTGATCATCGGCCTGGCGGCCTGGTGGGCGCTGCCGTCGCCCGGGGGCGCGGTCGGTCCGGTCGGTCCGGTCGGTCCGGGTGGTCCGGGTGGTCCGGGCGTCCCGGGCTCTCCGGGCGGTCCGGGCGGCAGGGCCCTTGAGGGACCGGCGGCCCGGTGACCGACACGACTCCCTGGCGGCGGG
>NZ_JBFRER010000199.1:0-7856 GCF_052114405.1 Streptomyces sp. M-16
GAGCTGTCGGCGTTCGTGTTGTTCTCGTCGTTCGCGGGTACGGTCGGTGGCGCTGGTCAGGGCAATTACGCGGCGGCCAATGCCTGCCTGGACGCCCTGGCCGAGCAGCGTCGCGCCGACGGACTGCCCGCCACCTCCGTCGCCTGGGGAGCCTGGGCCGACAGCGGCCTCGCCACCGGATCCGACGCCGTCACCGCCCGCATGCGCCGCGGCGGCCTCCTGCCGATGGCCCCCGACCTGGCCATGACCGCGCTCCAGCAGGCCCTGGACCGGGACGAGACCACGCTCGTCGTCGCCGGGGTCGACTGGGAGCGCTTCACGGCGGCCTTCGTCACCGGCCGCCCCAGCCCGCTCCTGACGGGCGTCCCCGAGGTGCGGAGCGTACTCGCGGCCCTGGACGACCGCGCCGCCGGCACCTCCCTGCGGGACACCCTCCCCGGCCTGCCCGCCGAAGCCCGGGAACGCACCCTGCTCGACCTGGTCCGCACCCACGTGGCCGCCGTCCTCGGACACGGCACCGCGCAGGAGGTCGCCACCGGCCGGGCCTTCCGCGAGGCGGGGTTCGACTCCCTGACGGCCGTCGAACTGCGCAACCGGCTGAGCACGGCCACCGGCCTGACGCTCCCCGCCACCGTCGTCTTCGACCACCCCAACCCGGCAGCCCTCGCCGCCTACCTGCTGGCCGAGCTGTGCGGGGACGCCGGTGCGGACGGACCGTCCGCGCTGGAGGAGTTCGCCCGCTTCGAACGTGCCCTGGCCCGTGTCGAGCCCGGCACCGGCGACCACACCAAGATCATGCAGCGGCTCGGGGCCCTGCTGGCCCAGGGCCAGCAGGCCGCCGACTATCCGGAGCGCGCCACGAGCGCCGACGCGTACGAGACGGCGACCGACGACGAACTGTTCGGCCTGCTCGGCGAGAAGTTCGGCATCTCATGACCACGCCCGCGCCCGCGCCCGGCCCCGTGCCCCGACCCGCCGCCGCCAACCCCTCCGCCAGGGAGAACCCCCACGTGTCCAACGAAGACAAACTCCGCCACTTCCTCAAGCGCGTCTCGGCCGAACTGGAGCAGACCCGGGAACGGCTGCGCGAGAGCGAGAACCGGGACGGCGAGCCGATCGCCGTCGTGGCCATGAGCTGCCGCTTCCCCGGGGGTGTCCAGAGCCCCGAAGACCTGTGGCGGCTGCTCGTCTCCGGCGGCGACGCCCTGTCCGGCTTCCCCACCGACCGCGGCTGGGACCTGGCGGGCCTGCTGTCCGACGACCCGGAACGGGCCGGCGCGTCCCACGCCCGCCGGGCCGGATTCCTGGAGGGCGCGGGCGAGTTCGACGCCGGCTTCTTCGGGATCTCCCCCCGCGAGGCCCTCGCCATGGACCCCCAGCAGCGCCTGCTGCTGCAGACCTCCTGGGAGGCCTTCGAACGCGCGGGGATCGCCCCGGACACCCTGCGCGGCAGCCGCACGGGGGTGTTCATCGGCACCAACGGCCAGGACTACACACCCGTGGCCGTCCACTCCGCCGACGACCTCGCCGGGCACATCATGACCGGCAACGCGGCCAGCGTCCTCTCCGGCCGCCTCTCCTACGTCTACGGGCTCCAGGGCCCCGCCGTCACCGTCGACACCGCCTGCTCCGCCTCCCTCGTCGCCCTGCACCTGGCGGCCCAGGCGCTGCGGCGCGGCGAGTGCGAGCTGGCCCTCACCGGCGGCGCCACCGTCATGTCGACGCCCACCCTGTTCGCGGAGTTCAGCCGCCAGGGCGGCCTGGCCCGCGACGGCCGCTGCAAGGCCTTCGCCGCCGCGGCCGACGGCACCGGCTGGGGCGAGGGCGCGGGCATGCTCGTACTGGAACGGCTCTCCGACGCCCGCCGCAACGGCCACCCCGTCCTCGCGGTGGTCCGCGGCTCCGCCGTCAACCAGGACGGCGCCTCCAACGGCCTCACCGCCCCCAACGGGCCCGCCCAGCAGCGGGTCATCGAACTGGCCCTCGCCGACGCCCGCCTGACGCCCGACCAGGTCGACGCGGTCGAGGCCCACGGCACCGGCACCACCCTCGGCGACCCCATCGAGGCACAGGGCCTCATCGCGGCCTACGGGCACCACCGCCCGGCCGACCGGCCGCTGCGCCTCGGCTCCGTCAAGTCCAACATCGGGCACACCCAGGCCGCCGCGGGCGTGGCGGGCGTCATCAAGATGGTCGAGGCGATGCGCCACGGCGTCCTGCCGCGCACCCTCCACGTCGACGAGCCCACGCCCCAGGTCGACTGGTCGGCCGGCTCCGTACGGCTGCTCACCGAGAACCTGGACTGGCAGCCCGCCGACGGCCGCCCGCGCCGCGCCGGAGTCTCCTCCTTCGGCATCAGCGGCACCAACGCCCACGTCCTCCTCGAAGAACACCTCACCACCCCCGATCCGGCCCCGGCCCCCGAGCCCGCCCCCGAGCCCGCCTCCGATCCGGCCCCCGTCCTCGCGGTGCTCTCCGCCCGCGAGGACGAGACGCTGCGCGCCCAGGCCGCCCGGCTCCACGCCCACCTGACGGCAGAGCCGCACCTGTCCCCGCGCGACGTCGCCCACTCCCTCGCCACCACCCGCGCCACCCTCGACCACCGCGCCGCCGTGGTCGCCGGCGACCGCGACGCCCTCCTGGAAGGCCTGGCCGCGCTCGCCGACGGCACCCCCGCCCCCGGTGTCCTGCGCGGCAGCGCCGCCCCCGGCGGGCTCGCGTTCCTGTTCACCGGACAGGGCGCCCAGCGCGTCGGCATGGGAGACGAGCTGTACGCGGCGTTCCCGGTCTTCGCGGAGGCCTTCGACGCGGCCTGCGCCGCGCTGGACGCCCACCTGGACCGCCCGCTGCGCCAGGTGGTGACCGGCGACGCCGCCCTCCTCGACCGGACCCACTACACGCAGGCGGGCCTGTTCGCCCTGGAGGTGGCGCTGTACCGCCTCTTCGAGTCCTGGGGGGTGCGCCCCGACTTCCTCCTCGGCCACTCCGTCGGCGAACTGGCCGCCGCCCACGTCGCGGGCGTCCTCACCCTCCCCGACGCGGCCACCCTGGTCGCCGCGCGCGGCCGGCTGATGGAGGCGCTGCCCGAGGGCGGGGCGATGGTCTCCGTCCAGGCCGCCGAGGACGAGGTGCGCGCCCTGCTCGCGGCCGGCGTCGACATCGCCGCGGTCAACGGCCCCCGCGCCGTGGTCATCTCGGGCCCCGAGGACGCGGTCTGCGAGACCGCCGCCCTCCTCGACGCCGCGGGCCACCGCACGAAGCGGCTCAACGTCAGCCACGCCTTCCACTCGTCGCTGATGGAGCCGATGCTCGACGCATTCGGCCGCATCGCCCGGACGCTCACCTTCCACCAGCCGTCGGTCCCGATCGTCTCCGACATCACCGGCCGCACCGCCGACCCGGCCGAGCTGCGCACCCCCGAGTACTGGGTCCGGCACGTACGTGCCGCCGTGCGCTTCCACGACGGGATGCGCCACCTCGAAGCCCAGGGCGTACGCCGCTTCGTCGAGCTGGGCCCCTCCGGCGTCCTGACCGCCGCCGGGCAGGCCTGCGTGAGCGGCCCGGACCCGGTCCTCACGGCGGCCCTGCGCCGCGACCGGCCCGAGCGGGAGACCGTCACCGCCGCCCTCGGCGAACTGTTCGTCCACGGCGCCACCCCCCACTGGACCGGCGTCCTCGCGGGCCGCCCCGCACGCCGGGTGGCCCTGCCGACCACGGCGTTCCGGCGCACCCGCTACTGGGCCCGCCCCGGCGAGGCCCCCGCCGGGCCCGCCGCCCCCGACCGGGACCCCGCGGCCGGCCTCCAGTACCGCATCGACTGGCAGCCGCTCGCCACCCCGTCGGCCCCCGCCGCCCCGACCGGGACCTGGCTCGTCGTCGGCTCCCGGCCGCAGGACCTCGACCCGGTCACCGAGGCGCTCGCCGCCCGGGGCGCCACCACCGCCCGCCTGGACCTGGACCCCGGCACGGGACACGACCGCGAGGCGCTGACCTTCCGCCTCCTCGCGGCCCTGGCCGGCGCCGGCCGCTGCGCGGGCGTCCTGCTCCTGCCCGCCGCACCCGGCGACCCCGGAGCCGACACCGCCCTCCTGCTCCACCAGGCCCTCGGCGACGCCGGGATCACCGCACCCCTGTGGTGCGCCACCCGCGGCGCCCTCTCCACCGGCCCCGAGGACCGGCCCTGCGACCCCGGCCAGGCACAGGTCTGGGGCCTGGGCCGGGCGGCCGCCCTGGAAACCCCCACCCGCTGGGGCGGGCTCGTCGACCTCCCGGCGGAACCCGACGCCACCGCCCTGGACCGCCTCGGCGCCCTGCTGCTGGCCGGCCCGGGCACCGCCGCCGAGGACCAGCTGGCGATCCGCCCCACCGGGATCCTCGCCCGCCGGCTGGTCCGCGTACGAAGGGCATCGGCCCCCGTCACGCCCTGGCGGCCCTCCGGCACCGTCCTGGTCACCGGCGGCACCGGCGCCCTCGGCGGCCACATCGCCCGCTGGCTCGCCGCGTCCGGCGCCGAACACCTGGTCCTCACCAGCCGCCGCGGCGACCGGGCCCCCGGCGCCCGCGAACTCGCCGCCGAACTGAGCGCGACGGGCACCCGCGTGACCATCGAGGCGTGCGACGCCGCCGACCGGGACGCGCTCGCCGCCGTCCTCGACGCGATCCCCGCCGAGCTGCCCCTGACCGCGGTGGTGCACACCGCCGGCGTCCTCGACGACGGCGTCCTCGACACCCTCACCCCCGAACGGTTCGCGACGGTCCTGCGTCCCAAGGCCGACGCCGCCCGCAACCTCCACGAACTCACCGCCGGCCTCGACCTGTCGGCGTTCGTCCTCTTCTCCTCCTTCGCCGGCGCCGTCGGCGGCGCCGGCCAGGCCAACTACGCGGCCGCCAACGCCCACCTCGACTCCCTGGCCGAGCAGCGCCGCGCCGACGGACTGCCCGCCACCGCCGTGGCCTGGGGCGCCTGGGCCGGCGGCGGCATGGCCGAGGACGAGGAGGCCGTCGGCGAACGCCTGCGCCGCCACGGCATCCGCCCCATGGCACCCGCGCACGCCATCGAGGGCCTCCAGCAGGCCCTGGACCACGGTGACGCCGGCCTGGCCGTGGCCGACATCGACTGGACCCTGTTCGCCCCCGGCTTCACCACGGTCCGCCCCAGCCCGCTCCTCACCGGCGTCGAGGAGGCCCGCCCCCGGACCGCCGACGGGGAACCCGGCTGGCGGGAGCGGATCACCCTGCTCCCGGACGCCGAACGCGCCGCCGCCCTGCTGGACCTCGTACGCACCCAGGCGGCCGCCGTCCTCGGACACGACGGTCCCGGGGCCGTCACCCCGACCCATCCCTTCCGGGAACTCGGCTTCGACTCCCTCACCGCCGTCGACCTGCGCAACGTCCTCGGCCTGCGCACGGGCCTGGACCTCCCCACGACCGTGGTCTTCGACCACCCCAGCCCCCAGGCCCTCGCCGACCACCTCGACGCCGAACTCGGCGGCACCGCCGCCGCCCGCCTGCTGGCCGACCTCGACCGCGTCGAGGACGCCCTCGCGGTCCTCGACGCCCCCGATGTACGGGCGGAGGTCGCCACGCGCCTCCAGACCCTCCTGGCCCGAGCCCGCCCCCGCGAGGGCATCGGCACCGGACCGCACCCCGGCTCCGGACCCGGCACCGACGACGCGCCGGGCGCCGACGCCCCACCGACCTTGGACACGGCGGACGACCTCTTCGCCTACATCGACCAGAAATACGGGACCCGCTGACATGGTGAACGAGACCAAGCTCCTGGACTACCTCAAGCGGGTCACGGCCGACCTGGACGAGGCCAACCGGCGCCTGAAGGACGCCGAGGACCTCACCCACGAGCCGATCGCGATCGTCGGCATGGGCTGCCGCTTCCCCGGCGGCGTGCACTCCGCCGAACAACTGTGGACCCTGCTCGCCGACGGCACCGACGCCCTCGCCGCCTTCCCCGACGACCGCGGCTGGGACCTCGCCGCCCTCTACGACCCGGACCCCGACCGGGCCGGCACCAGCTACGTCCGCGAGGGCGGCTTCCTCGGCGGCGCCGCCGACTTCGACCCCGCCTTCTTCGGCATCAGCCCGCGCGAGGCCCGCGCCATGGACCCCCAGCAGCGACTGCTGCTGGAGGTCGCCTGGGAGGCCCTGGAACGCTCGGGCCTCGACCCGGCCGCCCTGCGCGGCAGCCGGGCCGGCGTCTTCGTCGGCACCAACGGCCAGGACTACGGCACCCTGTTCGGCGACCGGCCCGAAGAGGGCCTCGAAGGCTACATAGGCACCGGCAACGCGGCGAGCGTGCTCTCCGGCCGCCTCTCCTACGTCCTCGGCCTCGAAGGCCCCGCCGTCACCGTCGACACCGCCTGCTCCTCCTCCCTCGTCTCCCTGCACCTGGCCGCCGAGGCACTGCGCCGCGGCGAATGCTCCCTGGCCCTCGCGGGCGGGGCGACCGTGATGGCCACCCCCCGGGTCTTCGTCGAGTTCAGCCGCCAGCGCGGACTCGCCGCCGACGGCCGCTGCAAGCCCTTCGCCGCCGCCGCCGACGGCACCGGCTGGGGCGAAGGCGCGGGCCTGCTCGTCCTCGAACGGCTCTCCGACGCCCGCCGGGCCGGGCGCCCGGTCCTCGCGGTCCTACGGGGCTCCGCCGTCAACCAGGACGGCGCCTCCAACGGGCTCACCGCCCCCAACGGCACCGCCCAGCAGCGCGTCATCCGCCAGGCCCTCGCCAGCGCCCGGCTGTCCCCGGACATGGTCGACGCGGTCGAGGCCCACGGCACCGGCACCAGGCTCGGCGACCCCATCGAGGCACACGCCCTGCTCGCCACCTACGGCCGCAAGCGGGCCGCCGACCGCCCCCTGTGGCTGGGCTCCGTCAAGTCCAACCTGGGCCACACCCAGGCCGCCGCCGGCGTCGCCGGCGTGATGAAGATGGTCCTCGCCATCCAGCACGGCACCCTGCCCAGGACCCTGCACGTGGACGAGCCGACCCCGCACGTCGACTGGACGGCCGGCGGCGTACGCCTGCTGACCGAGCCCGCGCCCTGGCCCGAGACGGGCGAGCCGCGCCGCGCCGGCGTGTCCGCGTTC
Organism: Streptomyces sp. M-16; assembly: GCF_052114405.1. Taxonomy (NCBI): domain Bacteria; kingdom Bacillati; phylum Actinomycetota; class Actinomycetes; order Kitasatosporales; family Streptomycetaceae; genus Streptomyces; species Streptomyces sp. M-16. The sequence continues at coordinate 7,099 of NZ_JBFRER010000199.1, forward strand.
GGGGTCAGCGGCACCAACGCCCACCTGATCGTCGAGCAGGCCGCCCCCGAGGACGCCCGGCCGCGGGCCGGCGCCGGGGAGCCCCGGACACCGCTCCCCACTGCCACGCCGTGGCCCCTGTCGGCGCACACCCCCGAGGCACTGCGCGCGCGGGCCGTCCAGCTCCGCGCGTACGCCCAGGACCACCCGGAGCTGGACCCCGCCGACCTGGCCCACTCCCTCTCCCTGCGGACGCCGTTCGCCCACCGCGGCGTGCTGACCGGCGCCGACCGGGAGGAACTCGTCGAGGGCGTGGCCTCCGGCGGGAGGTTTGCCTTCCTGTTCTCGGGTCAGGGTGCGCAGCGTCCGGGGATGGGGCGTGAGTTGTACGAGGCGCAGCCGGTGTTCGCGGCCGCTTTCGACGAGGTGTGCGCGCACTTCGCCCTGCCGTTGAAGGAGCTCGTGTTCGGGGGCGGGGAGGAGGTCCACCGTACGGAGGTCACCCAGCCGGCGCTCTTCGCGGTCGAGGTGGCGCTGTACCGCCTGGCGGAGTCGGTGGGCCTGCGTCCGGACTTCGTGGCGGGTCACTCGATCGGTGAGATCGCCGCCGCGCATGTGGCCGGGGTGCTGTCGCTGGCGGACGCGGCCCGGCTGGTGGCGGCCCGTGGCGCGCTGATGGGCGCGCTGCCGGAGGGCGGCGCGATGGTGTCCGTGCGCGCCACCGAGGAGGACGTCCGTCCGTTGCTGTCGGCCGATGTGGACATCGCGGCGGTCAACGG
>NZ_JBFRER010000200.1:0-16026 GCF_052114405.1 Streptomyces sp. M-16
GGCGCGCACAGCCGCCCGGCGGGCGGCGTCCCCGCGCCGGCGGTCCCCGCGCGGCGCCCGGCGGCGACGGTGGCCCCGTACGCGTCCCCGCGCCGCTCCGCCTCGCGCGTCGAGGGCGGCTTCGACTTCTTCGGCACCAAGACCACCGCCCAGGCCCGTGCCGCCATCGAGTCCGTGCAGAACGAGGACCTGGCGGACGTGGTCGGTGCCGAGGCCCTCGCCGTGCACAAGGCGGAGTCCGAAGGCTCCTCGGCGGGACCGGAGTTCAAGCCGGCCACGCCCGAGCAGCGCGCGCTGGGCCAGGTCATCGACCTGACCGCGCACGACGAGACCGAGCCGATCGACGTGGTCGGCCTGCGGACGGCGATCTCCTAGCGGGAACCGCCGCGGGGGCCGTCCACAGCCTGTGGACGACGTGTGCGCGCGGGCCCGTCAGGGATACGCCGGGACGAGGCCCACCGCCACCACCTCCAGCAGCAGCTGGGCGCCCAGCGCGGCCCGGCGCATCCGCCGCGGCGCGGTCAGCGCCGCGGCCAGCGCGACCGCCGCGGCCGCGGTCAGCACCAGGAACGCGGTGCCGGGGAACGGCGGGCAGCCTCCCTGCGCCAGGCAGCGGCCGCCGGTCTCCGTGGCCAGGACCAGCACCTTCGCCAGGACCAGGGCGGGCACGAACAGCAGCGCGGCCAGCACCGCGTTGCCGCGGATCCGCGCGGCGGGGGTGGGCTGCGGCAGGTCGACGGAGTGGTACCAGGGTTTCCGGAACATCCCGCCATCGTGCCGCCGGGCGGCCGCCCGGGCATCCGTACGGATACTCAGCCGCGTGGCTCCCGTATCCGGGCCGGGCTCAGAACAGCGGCAGTTGGCCCGGCTGCGGCCCGAGGGTGAAGCCGTCCAGGGCCGGGGCCGAGGCGCCGAGCACCACCCGGGCCCGGGAGCCGGGGCAGGACACCAGGTCGCCGCGCCCACGGCCGGCCGGCGGATCGTGGCGGGCGATCCGGCCGGCCGTCACGGCGCAGTCGCGGCCGCAGGCGGGGCAGGCCCGCCGGGGGGAGTGGGACATGCCCCCAGTCTGCCCTGCCGCGCCGACAACGGGAGACCGTGGAGAGGACCTCGTGGAACTCCTCGGGAGCGCCCGGTTCCCGCTATTTGTCAATGTCCCCGACGACGAAGAAGAGCGAGCCCAGGATCGCGACCATGTCCGCGACCAGCTGCCCCGGCAGCAGCACGGCGAGGGCCTGGATGTTGTTGAAGGAGGCGCTGCGCAGCTTCAGCCGGTACGGGGTCTTCTCGCCCTTCGAGACCAGGTAGTAGCCGTTGATGCCGAGCGGGTTCTCGGTCCAGGCGTACGTGCTGCCCTCGGGCGCCTTCAGCACCTTCGGCAGCCGCTGGTTGATCGGTCCGGGCGCCAGCTCCGCCATCCGGTCCAGGCAGGCCACGGCCAGGTCGAGGGCGTTGTGCGTCTGGTCGAGGAGCACCTCGAAGCGGGCCAGGCAGTCGCCCTCGGTGCGGGTGACGACCTTGAGGACGTCCTGGAGCTGCCCGTACGCCAGGTACGGCTCGTCGCGGCGCAGGTCGAAGTCGACGCCGGAGGCGCGGGCGATGGGGCCGGAGACCCCGTACGCGTGGACCGCCTCGGCGGACAGGACGCCGACGCCGCGCGTGCGGCCGCGGAAGATCTCGTTGCCGTGCACGAGCTTGTCGTAGACGTCCATCCGGGTCCGGACGTCGGCGATGGCCGCGCGGGCCCGGCCGAGCCAGCCGGCGGGCAGGTCCTCCTTGAGGCCGCCGACGCGGTTGAACATGTAGTGCATGCGGCCGCCGGAGATCTCCTCCATCACCGCCTGGAGCTCCTCCCGCTCGCGGAAGGCGTGGAAGATCGGGGTGATCCCGCCCAGTTCCAGGGGGTACGAGCCGAGGAACATCAGGTGGTTCAGGACCCGGTTCAGCTCGGCGAGGAGCGTACGCATCCACACCGCGCGCTCGGGGACCTCCATGCCGAGCATCCGCTCGACGGCCATGACCACGCCCAGCTCGTTGGAGAAGGCCGACAGCCAGTCGTGGCGGTTGGCCAGCATCACGATCTGGCGGTAGTCCCGGGCCTCGAAGAGCTTCTCCGCGCCGCGGTGCATGTAGCCGACCACCGGTTCGGCGCTGACGATGCGCTCGCCGTCCAGGACGAGCCGCAGGCGCAGCACGCCGTGGGTGGAAGGGTGCTGCGGTCCGATGTTGAGCACCATGTCGGTGCTCTCCGCGGCACCGCCGATGCCGACCGTGGTCTCCGTCATGGGCGCATTGTCTCAGCCCTAGGGTGGGGGGATGGGAACGGGGACGAAGGGTGAGACGGCCGAGCCGGACTGGGTGGGCCTGCCGGGCGGGCTCCTCGGGCTGCGGCGGCTGCTGCTGGTGATCTGGACCGTGGTGCTCACGGTGGCGACCGCCGTGCCGCTGGGGCTGCTGGCCGGGCCCGCCTGGGCGGTGTGCGCGCTGTTCTGGCCGGCCGTGCTGGTCTGGGGGTGGGTGATGGTCGGGCGGAACTGGCGGTCCTGGCGGTACGCCGAGCGGGCCGATGACCTGCTGATCAGCCGGGGCGTGCTGTGGCGGGAGCAGACGGTGGTCCCGTACGGGCGCATGCAGCTGGTGGAGGTCACCTCCGGGCCGCTGGAGCGCCGCTTCGGGCTGGCCTCCGTACAGCTGCACACGGCCGCCGCGGCGTCGGACGCCAGGATCCCGGGGCTGGTGCCCGCGGAGGCGGAGCGGCTGCGGGACCGGCTGACGGCGCTGGGCGAAGCACGATCGGCGGGGCTTTGACGGCCCGGGGGGCGGGGCCGGTGCCGGGGCCGGGGGATCCTGCGGGGCCGGGGGATGCGGCGGGGCGGCAGCCCGACGCCGGTCCTGCCGGGGCCGCCGATCCCGGGGGTGCGGAGCGCCGGCTGCACGTGCTGACCCCGCTGCGGCGGGCATGGGTGCCGATCACGGCCACCGTCGGGCTGGTCCTCCAGCAGGGCGAGCGGGCCCAGGAGTGGGTCCGCTCCTTCCCCCTCGGGCTGCGGCTGCTCGCGCTGGCCGGGCTGCTCCTCGTCTTCGGCTCGTACGGCCTGCTCAGCTGGTGGTTCACCCATTACCGCGTCACCGACACCGAGCTGCGCATCCGCACCGGCCTGATCTTCCGCCGCGCCGCCCACATCCGCCTCGACCGCATCCAGGCGGTGGACGTCACCCGCCCGATGCTGGCCCGGGTGGCCGGCGTCGCCAAGCTCCGGATCGACGTGATCGGCACCGAGGAGAAGGACGAGCTGGCCTTCCTGAGCGAGCCCGACGCCGCCCGGCTGCGCGCCGAGCTGCTGGCCCGTGCGGCCGGTTTCGCCCCGGCCGAGGCGGCCGGGCTCGGCGAGGCCCCGCAGCGGGAGCTGCTGCGGCTGCCGGTCCGGGACCTGGTGGTCTCCATGCTGCTCAGCCTCGGTGTGTGGGCCGCGCTGGCCGCCGGGCTGGTCGCCCCGGTGGTGGTGTGGCGGCTCAGCGACAACCTCTGGGCCTCGCTGGCCATCGTGCTGCCGCTGCTGGGCGCGATGTGGAAGGGCAGCCTGGGGCGTTTCCTGGCGGAGTACGACTGGACGGTCGCCGAGTCCCCCGACGGGCTGCGGCTGGACCACGGGCTGCTGGACCGGGAGCACGAGACGGTGCCGCCGGGGCGGGTGCAGACCGTACGGATCGTGGAGCCGCTGCTGTGGCGGCGGCGCGGCTGGGTCCGGGTGGAGCTGGCCGTGGCGGGCTCGAAGAACGGGGTGCTGGTGCCGGTGGCGACGAGGGCCGCCGCCCATGCCGTGATCGCCCGGGTGCTGCCGGGCGCGGACCCGGTGGCCCTGGCCTTCGCCCCGTCCCCGCGTGCGGGCTCGCGGTGGGTGGTGCCGGTGTGGTGGAAGGGGTACGGCCTGGCCCTTTCGGAGCAGCTGTTCGCGGCCCGGCACGGGCGGCTGTGCCGGCGTACGGAGATCGTTCCGCACGCGAAGGTGCAGAGCGTACGCCTCTCCCAGGGCCCGTGGGAGCGCCTGTGGGGGGTTGCCGACCTGCATGTGGACACCGGCGCGAACGGTACGGTCACGGCCCGGCTGCGGGGCGCGGCGGAGGCCGCCGCCCTGCTGGACGCTCAGGCGGTCCGCTCCCGCACCTCCCGGGCGGCGGCCCGCCCGGACCGCTGGATGACCTGATGTGGCGGTCTCCGTACAGCCCGTGCGGGAAGGGCTGTTGGGTGGGCGCGATTCAGTCGAGGGGCGATTTTCAGACATACGTTCAGGCCAGCTGAAACCGTGTTTGTGTTCGCAACGTCCCTTCGGTAGACAGGTATGGACGCAAGTGACGGCACAACACGTCAGGGGTGGGTGAATGAAGTTCGACATGGGCAGCACCACGCTGTCCGAGCTGGGCAAGGCCACGGGTGGCTCCAGTGACGACCTCGGCACGCTGATCAAGCTGCTGATCGCGGCGGCGGACCCGCTGGAGGGCAAGTTCAACGGCGTCGGCCGGTCCGCGTTCGACTCGTTCAAGCGGCGCTCGGACGCCATCACCGCGGAGCTGAACGGCTCGCTGCGCGCCATCATCGGCGGCCAGAAGGGCATGGACACCTCCTTCACCACCGGTGACCAGGAGCAGGGCGACAACGCCCACCAGAACATGGGCTCCGCCAATTTCGACGCCGCTCGCTTCGGCGCGCGCTGAGACCGGGGGACCGATCAGACATGGGACAGAACCAGGACCGCACCTCGTACGACATCGCCGCCTCCGTGGAGGTACAGGGCGGACTCGGCGGGATCATCGGCCAGTTGGAGCGGGTGCTCGGCGACCGTGACGCCGCGGTGAAGGCGGCGATGTCCGAGTTCACCGCCGACGGCGTCTCGGACGAGTACCACGGCAAGGAAGTCCGCTGGAACCGGGCGGCCAACGAGGTGCGCGACATCATCCGCCTCGTGCGCAGCACGCTGGAGCAGAACGACTCGACCGCGCAGGCCACGCTGCAGAAGGCCAAGGCGGCGGTGGACGGCATCGGCTGACGCCGGGCGGGACGGATCACGGGGATACGGGACACGGGGGTAGGTCATGGACTGGGACATCAAGCCGTCCGGCGTGCAGGGGGTCGTCAACAAGACGATCACGGCCGCGGGGGGCTTCCAGACGGCGGGCAAGTCGCTCCAGACGGAGCTGCCGGAGGCGGCCAAGCACGCCGGCACGGTCACCGAGGGCGGCAGCACCGCGGGCGAGGGTGGCGGCATGGGCCCGATCGCGGGCGCGCTGGGTGAGCTCATGGCCTCCCACGCGACCCGTATCGCGTACATCAGCGCGCGCACGGAGGCTTCGCTCAACGGCGCGATCAAGGCCACGACGGCGTACGTGCACGGAAACATCGAACAGGCGCAGAACGCCCAGAACGAGGCGCTCAAGGAGCCGAAGATCGATCTTCCGGGGGCGGGGCAGAAGTGACGGACCACGTACCGATCAATCCGTGCACGATTCCGCAGTTCACGGGTGACCTGGACGCGTAGGAGCAGGACAAGAACGCGATCACGACCGCGGCGGGGACCTTCCGTGACGCGGGATCGAACGTGGACTCCGAGTTCCAGGGCCTGTCCGCGTTCTACTCGGCGCCCGAGGCGGCGCAGTTGTTCGCGACGACCAAGCCCGTGAAGACGGACAGCGATTTCTTCGCCGACCAGCTGGAGTCGGCCGCGACGGCGCTGGGTGAGTACATCACCGAGGCGCGGCCGATCGTGGCGCGGCTGAAGGAGCTGCAGGCGAAGGCCTCCACGTTCAGCAACAAGATCAGTGGTGACAAGCACTGGAAGGACGACGGGGACAAGATCGATGAGAACAACGATCTGATCCACGACGTCAACGCGGCCGTGTCGGCGTTCTGGGCGGCCGAGCGGACGTGTGCGAACAAGATCCGTGCCCTGTACTGTGCGGCGCCGCTGACGGCGGATGACGGTTCGCACGGCGCGAACATGTACGGGTACAAGGGCGAGGACCTGAACAAGGCGCAGGACCTGCCGTGGGGTTCGCAGCTGGAGGAGACCCATCGGGCGTGGGAGATCGGTTACTGGGCGAAGTCCTTCGTCTGGGACGGTCTGATCGTCGACGGGATCTGGGGCACTCAGGCGTGGACGGGTCTGGCGAAGCTGGCGACGGGTCTGGCGATCATGTCGGTGCCGGGTATGAGCACCGCGTTCTGGATGGTGGATGACAAGGACCTGCCGCCGTGGATCCGTGATTCGCGCACTGCGGTGAAGGAGACGGGCAAGGCGCTGGTCGCGTGGGACGAGTGGGGCAAGAACCCGGCCCGCGCCGCCGGGGCGGTCACCTTCAACGTTCTGACCACCGTGTTCACGGGTGGCGCCGGTACGGCGGCGAAGGCGGGCACGGTCGGCAAGATCCTCAGCGTGGCGGGCAAGGCGGGCCGGATCATCGACCCGATCACCTATATCGGCAAGGCCGGTTCCCTCGCCAAGATCAAGATCGGTGACCTGTTCGCGAATCTGGGCAAGGCCGACGGGGCGTTCCCGAAGATCGACGACGTGATCTGGAAGGACCTCCCGAAGGCGGACGCCCCGGGCATCACCTTCCCGCACCCCGAGGACACCGTCCGTCTCCCGGACGACGCGCTGGGCCGTCCGCAGTACTTCGACAAGACCTCGAACCAGCTGCTGGACCACAACGGGCTGCCCAAGCAGGACCTCACCGCGGTCCCCAAGGGCGCCGACCACCCCCTGGCCGAGGTCCCCAAGCACGAGAACGTCCCGGTCGGCGTCGGCGCCCACACCGCCGACGTCACCTCCCACACTCCCGGCGGCACGGCCGGCCACACCCCGGGCGGCGCGGCCGAACACACCCCGGGCGGCGCGGCGGACCACACCCCGGGCGGCGCCGCGGACAACGGCGCCCACAACAGCCACACCGAACCCGGCGGCACCACCGGCGGCCACGGCGGCACCGACACCACCCCCACCGGCGGCACCGCCCACGGTGGCGACGGCGGCGRAATCCCGCACCAGGGCGACGGCGGCGGAATCCCGCACCAGGGCGGCGGTGGTCTCCCGCACCAGGGTGGCTCCGGCCTCCCCGACAACCTCGGCCACGAGCCGGGCCACGGCGCCGACGGCACCGGCCCGGTGGCTCCCGGACACGGCGAGCGCCCGGAGCTCCCGCCGCACCGGGACAACCCGCACGACTACACGACCGCCGAGCGCAAGCAGATCATGGAGTACCAGGTCCACCGGGCGAACGACCCGGCCGACGGGTACCGCCAGCAGTACTACAACAAGCTCGGACACCGGCTGAGGGTCGTTCCGGACCACACCGGACTCGTCCCGCCGCAGTTGGTAGAGGTCGAACCGGGCAAGTGGATCCCGAAGTCGGAGCTGCCGCCGCCGATCCCGCCGGACTATCTGGCCGACGCCAAGACGGTCGGCCATGACCACCCCACGGTCACCAAGGAGATGACCGACAAGCTCGACAGCGCGGCGAAGGACCGCTGGGACGCCATGCAGGCGGACCGCAAGCCGCACACGGACTACGCGGACGCCAAGGCGGCGCACAAGGCGGCGGGTACCGACGAGACCCTGGCCGCGATGGAACAGGCCAGGGCCGACCACAAGCCCTTCCACGAGGCGCTCTCCAAGAAGAGCGAGGCGTTCGGCGAGGCGATCGCCCGCGAGCACGCGATACCGAAGGAGTTCCCGGGCGCCAAGGAGGAGAAGGTCTTCGGTCCGGCCAACGGCAACGACCAGTTCGACCAGGTCTACAAGCACGGCGACCGGTATGTGGTGGTCGAGGCCAAGGGCAACGTCGGCACCGAGCTCGGTGAGCGGCGCATAGGCGGCGACCGGGTGTCGCAGGGCACCCGTGCGTACTTCGAAGACATCCTCGCGCAGATGGAGAAGCGGGGTAGAACGAACCCGGCGGAGAAGGCGCTCTTCGACAAGCTCGATGCCGCGCTGAAGGCAAACAAGATCGACTACGTGGTGGTCAAGGGCGCCGACAACGCCGGTACGTACACCGGGCATACGATTCAGCGCTTTGACATCGGCAAGTGACAGGGGAAGAGATGACGGTCATCGTGGAGAGCCACGCCGGCCCCCAGCACGAGAGCGCGGAGTGGGTCAGGGGCCAGGACGAGCGGCTGGTCGCGAACATCGACGAGCTCGCCGTGCTCCCGGGTCAGCTCGGGCGGGTCTGGAGCCAGGCTGACCTGCACGTGCAGTCCCGGACGCTGGTCGATCCGACGGCCGAAGAGCTGACGACGTGGGAGACGGTGGTCGACGCCGCGCAGTTGGGGGCCGCGCTGTTCCGTACGGCGGGAATGACCGAGGGTGCGACGCAGGTGCGCATTCACCACGAGATGCGCACCCTGCCCGCGACGGGTCCGAACCACCACGCGCGCGCCTCGGCGTGGGTCGAGGCGTTCTGGTACGCGATCATCACGCGTGACCAGGCGCGGATGACGGAGCTGTGCGAGTTGCCGGTCGACGTCCTGCGGGCGTCGGGCGCGGACCACGACGACTACCTGTACCACTGGGTGGCGACGTTGCAGGCGTACTGGCTCAAGCGGCCCGAGCTGGTGGAGGAGCTGACGGCCACCTTCGACAGGTCGCACCCGAACGTCGCGCTGATCGCCGGACGCGAGTACATCCAGCAGGTGGCGTACCCGCCGATCAACCTCTTCTACAAGTTCCTGCGCAAGGACGAGGAGGGCTTCCACGCGGCACTCGTGGAGGCCCTGGAACTCCACAAGCGGTACTGGACGGCCACCCCCGAGCGGGCCGAAGACATCGAGGGCAGGGTGCCGGTCGCGCTCCTGGCCGTGGCCTGTCTCGCCTACGACGGCGGGATCCCGGTCAACGTCGAGTCCCCCTACCTGCCCGTACACCTGCTGAAGCGGTCCTGGCTCGGTGAGTTCGAGGTGTGAAATGAGCCCGGCGCAGCGTGTCGACACCGACGATCCCGATGTCGATACGGATCTGGGAAATCGAATGCTCCACCTGGGCGAGGTGTTCACGGGCGAGGTAGCCGAGTACCAGGGTGAGCAATTGGTCTGCCTTGACGTCTACCTCGACGGGATCAGGAACGGCTTGTCCCAGATGTGGTACCCGGACGGCACCTTGAAGCTGCGGGGGAACGTCCTCAACGGGGTGGCGGCGGGGGAGTTCCGGGAATGGCACCCCAATGGAATCCTCAAGTCCCGAAAGTTCTTTGACGACGACGTCTACTCCCTCAAGGAGGAGACCGTCTGGGACGAGGAAGGTCGCCTTGTTCGCGACTGGCATCGCGAATAGGCCGGAGTGCCATCCTCCGCGCTGAACCGCCCCCGCGCCCGCGCCGCACGGCCGCTGCCGCCTTCGCAGAGGCGGCAGCGGCAGCGGCCGGTTGGGGGACGTGTTGTCAGGCGAAGAGTTCCGCGAGCATGGCCGGGCTGATCGCGATCGGGGCCGGGCGGTAGGCGGGGGGCTTCGTGTCCGTCAGTTCGCGGACCAGGAAGTCCCAGCAGCGCTTGCGGACGTAGGACAGGCAGTCGAGGAACGTGTGCTCGGCGCCGGGGACGATGAGCAGCTCGAAGTCCTTGTCCGCGGCGAAGAGCCGGTCGGCCAGGCGCAGGGTGTGGTCGGGGTGGACCTGGTCGTCCATTTCGCCGTGGATGAGGAGCAGCTTGCCTTCCAGCCGGTCCGCGAGGTCGACGTTGGAGGTGCGGGCCCAGGCTTCGGGGTGGTCCGCGCCGTCGTAGGTCTCGACGAAGCCCAGGTTGAAGTGGCGGGCGTCGTGCGGGCCGGAGAGGGCGACGCCGGCCTTGTAGACGTCGGGGAAGTCCAGCATGGCGCGGGCCGCGGCGAAGCCGCCGCCCGAGTGGCCGAGGACGCCGACGCGGTCCAGGTCCATCCACGGCCGGGTCCGCGCCAGTTGCCGGAGCGCCGCCGCGTGGTCGGCCAGGGAGCCGGCGTCGGCCAGGTTCCCGTACGAGGCGTCGTGGAAGGCCTTGCTGCGGCCCGGGGTGCCGCGTCCGTCCAGGGCGATCACCACGAAGCCGAGCGCCGCGAGGGGTTCGGCGTCGAGGCCCATGCCGCCGGGGTCGAAGCAGGGGGCGACGCGGGTGACCTGGGGGCCGGGGTAGAGGTGGTCCACCACCGGGTAGTGGTGGGCGGGGTCGAAGCCGCGGGGGTGGTAGAGGATGCCGTAGAGGTCGGTGACGCCGTCGGCCGCCTTGACGCGGAATCGTTCCGGCGCGGTCCAGCCGGTCGCCGTGAGCCTGCTGGTGTCGGCGCGCTCCAGCTCGGTCAGGACGCGGCCGGACCAGTCGAGGACGCGGGTCACCGGCGGGGTGTCCACGGTGGACGCGGAGTCGATGAAGCAGTCACGGCCGGGCGCGAGGGTGACCACGTGGTCGAGGTCGTCGTCGGTGACCTTGGCGAAGCCGGAGCCGTCGAGGGCGGCTCGGCAGACCGTGCGCCGGTACGGATCCTCTGCGACGAGCCCGGAGGCGGTGAAGTACACCACCCGCTCGGTCTCGTCGACGTGCAGGATCTGCCGCACGGCCCACGCGCCGGAGGTCACCTGCCCCAGGAGCGCGCCGGTGTGCAGGTCGTAGCGGTAGAGGTGGCCCCAGCCGTCGCGCTGCGAGTACCAGAGCACCTCGTCGGCCAGGATCTCGACGAGGGGCGGTTCGTACGCCCACTGGTTGGGTTCGACGCGGGTGGCGCCGCTTTCGCCGAGGACGACGGTGACCTCGCCGGTGGCCGGTTCCATCCGGTGCAGGGTGAGGGTGCGCAGGTCGCGGGGCCGGTCCAGGTAGTACACGGCCGTGCCGTCCGGGGCCCACCAGGCCCACTTCGTCGCGATCGGCGACAGCTGCGGCATGAGGAGCGGTTCGGCCTGGGCGCGGACGACGGTGCCGTCGGTGACGTCGAGTACGACCAGGCGGGCCAGCGGCACGTGCTCGTCGCCGGGGTATGCGTAGCGCTGGGTGTGCAGGACGGGCGCTCCGCCGTCGGCGGGCCGGGCCTGTACGAGGTGGGTCTCGCGGACGTCGCGTTCGTCGGTCTGGTGCGCCAGCACCTTCGTGGAGTCGGGCGACCAGGCCAGCGCGGGCGGCAGGTACGGCAGGCCGATCTTGGCCAGCAGGGTGGTGTTGGCGGTGCAGTCGGGGCCGGGGCCGTACTGGTTGCCGGGCTCGCCGTCGGTGGTCAGCGGCCACTCGCGGCCGTCGGACAGCGAGCGGGCCCACAGGTCGTGTCCCCGCCGGGACACCGCGACCTTGCCGTCGGGTGAGGGGACCTCCAGGGGGCTGCGGGGCGGGGTGAACTCGGCGCGCTCGCAGGCGTAGCCGTCCAGGCCGCAGCGCCAGTACTCGCCCAGCGCGTGGAACGCGACGGCGTTCGCGGCCGGCTGGAGGTCGATGGCCGCGAACGGCAGGGCCTCGGGGTCGACCGGCTGCCCCGAGGCGTCGGCCAGCGCGGCGGCGAGCCGCGCGTGGTCGAAGGCCGGTTCGCGGGTGCCCGCCGCCGGGTCGACCAGGACGAAGCGCCTGCCGACGCCGTCGCTCACTGCGTACCAGAACCGGGCGCCCCCGTCGATCCACTGCGGCGTGACCTTGTCGGCGGTGACGAGCTCGCCGGGGCGGGCGGGGCGGCTGAGGAGCTGTTCGGCGGCCTGGTAGTCCTGATCAGTGGTCATTCTTCGCGCCCTTTGCCGGAGTTGGAGTCGATGGGGGGAGGGGTGGTCGTCACAGGCTGCGGGCGGTGATGTCCCCGTAGTCGGTGGTCGCGAGGATGRTGAGGCCGACGGTGCTCCCGGTGTTCTTGAGGCCGTTCTGGATGCGGCCGTGGCCGGTGCCGGCGTCGAGGGAGGCGGAGACGCCCCGGGCGGCGCCGACGCTCACGTCGCCGGCCCGGGTGCGCAGGGTGAGGGCGCCTTCGTGGGCTTCCGCGACGCGGATGTCGCCCTTCTGGGTGCTGATGTCGGCGTCACCGCGCAGGCGGCCGACGGAGATGTCGCCGGCCAGGGCCGCGAGTCGGGCGCCCGCGGCCTCGTCGAGCTCGATCGAGCCCTGGGAGACCTCGAAGGCGACCTCGCCGAGGCGTCCGGCACCGCGGAGTTCGCCGGCGGCGGCCTTGGCCTGGACGCGGGAGCCGGCGGGCAGCTGGACGGTCACCTCGATGGAGCCGGTGGCGCCGAGGACCTGGTTCTTCGGCTCCGGGGTGGTGATCCGCAGGACGCCGTCGTGGAAGTCGACGGTGGTCTGCTGCGCGACCTTGACGTCGCGGCTCCTGGAGGCGTGCGAGGGCAGGATCTCGACGGTGGTGTCGTCCCGGTCGGTGGCGATGAAACGGACGCGCCCGGCGGGGACGTCGAGGACGGTGGAGATCGGGGCGGGGGTCTGGAACTTCTGCATGGCGTGTGCTTCCTTCGACCGGCTTCGTTTTCCGACATCGCAAAAGCTACGTTGCGTTCGCGAGACAGGCAACAGACTCGTTGCGAGGAAATGGCATATTCGCAGGTCAGATCACGAATATCGTTGCAATGGCTTGGAGTTTAACGCAACAATCATGACCATGGACGTTGCAATGAACTGGACGTGAACGCTATGCTGGAGGCATCGGGGCCACGAAGGGCGCCGAGGGCCGCCGCAGGCCACGCACGAAGGAGACCGCGATGCCGGGAGGCAGGCTCACCCAGCAGGAACGCCAGCAGATCGCGCTGGGGGTGGCCGACGGCCTCGCCTACGCGGAGATCGCCCGGCGCCTCGACCGCCCCACCTCGACGGTCACCCGCGAGGTCATGCGCAACGGCGGCCCCACCGGCTACCGCGCCGACCTGGCCCAGCGCGCCACCGAACGGCGCACGCACCGGCGCGGCCAGACCGCGGCCCGGAGCCCCCAGGCGTCCCCGCCGGCGCACGGGCGCGACCCCGAGGCGCTGCGCGCGTACGAGGAGACGTTCACCACCGTCCTCGTGCAGTCGGGCATGCCCACGATGATGGCCCGGGTGCTGACCTGCCTGTTCACCACCGACGAGGGGAGCCTCACCGCGTCGGAACTCGTCCAGCGGCTCCAGGTCAGCCCGGCGTCCGTCTCCAAGGCGATCAGCTACCTCGACGGCCAGGGCCTCGTCCGCCGCGAACGCGACGAACGGCGGCGCGAGCGCTACGTCGCCGACAACGACGTCTGGTACCAGTCCATGATGGCCAGCGCCCGCGGCACCGCCGTGCTCGCCGAGACCGCCCGCCAGGGCGTCGGCATCCTCGGCCCCGACACCCCCGCCGCGGTCCGCCTCGAAAACATCGCCCGCTTCGTCGACTTCGTCTCCGAGAGCATCTCCCGCGCCGCCGACCAGGCGCGCGACATCCTCCACCCGAAGCCCGAGGGCACCCCGGCCGACACCACCCCGGCCGACCAGGCAGCGGCCCGCACGGCCGACACAACCGCCGCGACCGCCACGACCGCCACCGCCGATGCCTCCGACGCCTCCGACACGTCCGCGCCGGGCCCGGTGCGCGGATAGCCGGCGGCCCGCCCACGGGTGCGGCCGAGGCCCCAGCACGGCGAGGTGCTTGACCACGGCCTGGCGCGAGACGGGGACCCCCTCGGCGAGGGCGGTCGCGCTGGCCTCGCCCCGCGCGGCGAGGAGGTCGAGCAGCAGGCGTCGCGTGGGGTCGGCGAGCGCGGCCAGTACGCAATCCACGCCCTCCGCGCCCTCCACGCCGCCCGGCCTCGGGTCCGTCACGCCGAGGACTCCTCGGCCCGCTTCTTGAACGCGTCGAGCACCTGCGGCCAGCCGCCGGTGTTGTCCTCCAGCGCCTTGGCGCGCAGTTCCTCGGCCCCGGCGAGCGCCGCGAAACCGCTCTCGACGACGCGCAGCCGCGTCTTGTCCCCCTCGGGCGTCAGGGTGAACTCCACGAGGGTGGTGTTGTCCCCGCGCAGCTCCTCGCCCGGGAAGGCGCTGGCCCAGCGGTACGCGACGTACGTCGGCGGCTCGACCTTCTCCACGCGCACCGGGAAGTCCCCGTACTGGGGGTTCTTCGCCAGCACCGACTCGCCCTCCCGGGCGACGGTGCCGGCCACGCTCTCCGGTTCGGCCACCCAGAACCCGGGTTCGGTCACCAGCGACCAGACCCGCTCCAGCGGCGCTTCGATCAGGGTTTCGCGTTCGATCCTGTCCTGGATCATGACGAGCCTCTTTCCTCGACACCATTGATGCAACTCCAGGGTTGCACCTAACCCTCCCCTGACGCAACCGGAGGGTTGCACTTCCTGTGGCGGATACCCTCGTCCGGACGACAGGCGGGACGAAGCCGACAGGGGGGCGCGATGGAACTCCGGGCCGCCGACCCCGAGGCCGCCCACTGGCTGGCGCGCTGGCTGGCGGACGGGAGCCCCTACGGGGCCGACATGACCGAGCTCGACTTCGGCGGCGCGGACCTCGCCGGGGCGGACTTCTCGGGCGCCCTGTTCATCGGCGCCCGCCTCGCGGGCGCCCGCCTGACCGGCACGGACTTCTACCGCTGCCACCTCCAGGACGCCGACCTCACCGGAGCCGACGCCACCGGCGCCTGTTTCGTCCGGGCCGTGCTGGACGGGGCCGACCTGCGCGGAGCCGTCCTCGACGGGGCCGACCTCGTCCGCGCGGAGCTCTACGGGACCGACGCCCGCGGCGCCCGCCTGCGCGGCGCCCGCATCCTCGGCGCGTCCCTGCTGAACACCGACCTGCGCGGCGCGGACCTCAGCGGCGCGGAGCTACGGAAGAACTCCTTCCGCGTGCTCCTGGACGACGACACCCGCGTGGCGGGCCTGACGGGAACGGTCTTCGGCCCGGCCCGGCTGGAGGACCCGGCCGGCACCCACCACGCCCTGGCCGGCGCCGACTTGGAGCACTGGCTCCGCTCCCGCGGAGCCACGGCGGGCGTCATCGCACCCCTCGGCCCGCGCCGGCCGTAGGGCGTAGACCCACCGCCGACCCCCGGCGCCCACACCCGACACCACGGTCGTGGTCGCCCACGACGAGCGCGGAGGTCCCGCCGTTCCGCCCCCGGACGGGCCGGGGGCGGAACGTCCGTGAAGCGGGAGGAACGACGGGATCCCGTGCGCGGCGTCCTGGTCCGCTGGATCAGTCGGTGAAGACCTGGACGATCCGGTTGCCCGAGACGGCGACGCCGGTCTTGGTGAAGCTGCAGTTCTTGATGTTGCCGGCGTGGCCGGCGCTTTCGAGCCAGCCGTCGACGTGCACCTTCTCGTCGCCCGAGCCCCAGGCGATGTTCTCGGCGGACGCGTTGAACGTCGCCCCGGCCTTCTTCAGCCGTTCCTGGATGCTGGATCCGTCCGAGCCCGTGTGGTTGGTGGTGGTGTCGTTGGCGTACTCCTGTGCCGCCGCGACCACCTTGGGGTCGACGGTCAGCGGCGGACAGCCTGCGGCCTTGCGGGCATCGTTGACGAGTTCGAGGACCTTGTTGGGGTCGTTCTGGAGCGGAACCACGGCACGCGTGCCCACGGCCGTGGGCGCGGTGGCGGTAGCCGCTCCGGCGCCGACGGCGCCCGAGAGGACCAGCAACGATGAGGCACACACCACGGTGCACCCACGCCGTATCCGAGCGGATCGGGAAACCACGGAACGGCGGGAGACGCCGATTCCCAGACAGCTCACACGCTTTTCGGTCACACCCCGCCATCAACCCTTTTTCTCTTTGGCGTTCACGGGATCCGGCCGGTAGACATGACTGCGGGCGTGTAGATCAATTCCTGGGGGCGGGGCAGAAGTGACGGATCACGTACCGATCAATCCGTGCACGATTCCGCAGTTCACGGGTGACCTGGACGCGTTGGAGCAGGACAAGAACGCGATCACGACGGCGGCGGGGACCTTCCGTGACGCGGGGTCGAACGTGGACTCCGAGTTCCAGGGCCTGTCGGCGTTCTACTCGGCGCCGGAGGCGGCGCAGTTGTTCGCGACGACCAAGCCGGTGAAGACGGACAGCGATTTCTTCGCGGATCAGCTGGA